>CAZOQY010000152.1:0-7698 GCA_964581835.1 uncultured Streptomycetaceae bacterium
GATCCAGCGCCAGAGCGCCTACACGCAGGCGATCTACGAAACCGGCGCGCGCCTCACCCACGACGTGAAGAACCTGCTGCAGTCGCTGCGCTCGCTGTGTGCGGCGGTCGAGACCAGCGGTCCGGACCAGGCGGAGGCGCTGCAGACGCTGATGCAGCGGCAACTGCCGCAGATCACGCAGCGCCTGAATGCCACGCTCGACAAGCTGCGTTCGCCCGAACAGGCGGACGCGACCCGGGTGGACGCGGCGGTCTGGTGGGAAGGGCTGATCCAGCGCTACAACGGCCGCCACATCCAGTTCCAGGTGGACGGCGCGGCCGTGGGCGATCTCAAGCTGCCCTCCGAGCTGTTCGACACTGTCGCCGACAACCTGATCGAAAACGCGCTCAACAAGTCGGTCGGCAGCGTCCAGTCGCAGGTGCGGGTGACTTTTTCGTCCGCGCGCGGCGGCACGCTCACCGTGTGCGACAACGGCGCCGCCATCGCGCAAGGCACGAAGGAGCAGTTGTTCGAGGCGCCGGTGCAGTCGCAGACCGGGCTGGGCGTCGCGCTCTACCAGTCGGCGAAGCAGGCGAACCAGCTGGGCTACCGGCTCGCGCTCGCCGCCAACGAGCCGGGGATGGTGTGCTTCGTGCTGACGCGCGAGGGGGAAGGGCCCTGACGATTAATGATGAACTATGAATGAGGAATGATGAACGGTAATCCCCGGGCGGAACTTCCGTTGCACTGATCTGGCTTCATTCTGCATTCATCATTCCGCGTTCATCATTGCTTTTCTAGGGCAGCTGCCCGGCGGAGATCAGCCGGCCGAAAATCATGCTGGGTGATATCCAGGTCACGATGTCATCGAAAGCCGAGCCGGTTCCCTCCGTCTTGAACTTCGACACGAAGATACGATCGTTGTCGAGGTTTTCGAGTTCGTCCGTGCTGGTTCCGCCGGTGGCGGCGTTGGGGCCGAGCGACCAGATCACAACCGGTACGCTGGATGCGAGCGTGACCGCCGTATTGCAGTTGGTGGCGTTGACGCCGGTACCGCTGTTGCACACGAAAAGCATGTTGGTGGCCGCGCTGATGGAAGACATGGTTGCGCTGCGCATGCCGTTCGTCCTGGTAAATGGCAGGGTAATGCCGTTGATGGTCTGGTTGGCGACCGCATATCGGATGCGATTCTGGCTGAGGCCCCACGCGTCCAACGCGTAACCTTGCGCGTCGGTCGGCGTAAAGCCGAGCGTCACGGCCGGCAGGAACCCGACGTAGGCGTTGGTTCCGGTCAGGGTGACATCGCAGATGCCGGTCGCGGGCGTTCCGCCGCCGCCAACGTTGAAGTCCTCGGCTCCATTGCTGACGGTCGAAGCGGGACAGGGAAATCGCCCGTTGGCCGCCGCGTAGCCGAGCAGCGCTTCGCGCGCCTGCTCCAGGATGCGCTGGGTCTGGTCGTAGTTGCGGCTTTCGACCTGCGTCTGCAGGGGGATGAGGATGCTGCCCAGGAGCATCGCGGTGACGAACAGCACCACCGCCATTTCGATGAGCGAAAATCCCCGGTCGATCGAGGCGCGACTAGCGGACGACATAAATTCGGTTGCGGTTGTGGCTCGTTGATGAGGGAACCACGTAAGTATCATCGTTGTTGCCCCTGTTTTCCGTGTCCGCGATGTAGTTGACCGATATGGTAGTCCAGTTGTTCGTGGGCCAGTCATTGGGGAAGCCGCCAGGGGGGCCGCGGGTGACGGTTTTTCCGCCCACCGTGATCAGCAGCATGTCCGCGCTACCACTGGTGATGACCTGCGGACTGCACACGGGTGGCGATGCGGTCGAGCAGACCGCGCCGGTCAGGCCGCTCGTGTTGTTGACCGTGAGCGTGGCGGCGGTGCACGTCGTGCAGGGAATAAGGATGTTTTGCTCGAGTCGATCGCGCGCGACCGCGTAATAGACGACGCCCGCCCAGCCTGTGACCGTCGCGCAGCCGTTGGTCAGCCAGTTGGGCAGCGTTGGCGTGGTGCCTGATCCGAAGAAGGGGGCGATAGCCATCGAGGCGCCCCAGTTGACGGGGAGCGCGGTGCCGCACGGAAACCGGTTGCGGTTGTAGGCGGCCGCAGCCGAGGCGTTGCTGTTGCCGTCACCCAGGTCGGCCCACGGGTAGACCCCGGGCGATAGCGTGATGAACAGCAGGGAGGTCGAGGTCGCCGCCTTGTAGGCGTTGAGGTAAGCGACCATTTCGCGCGCCACACGCTGCTCGACCAGCGGCATCAGGTCGGCGTTGGTGATGGCGAGCACGCGGTCGTTGAAAGACGACGACGATGGTCCCTGGATGTAGGGGCCATTGTTCGCAGCGTTGTTGACGCCGCCGAGGGTTTCCAGATAGTTCGAGGCGCACTGGTTGCGCAAGTAGGTGCCCGACGGGGCGGAGCAACTCATGGTGGCCGTCGTGGACCGATCCTGTGCGCTCAGCGCCAGGCCGGGCGCGAACAGGACGGCCGCTGCCTGGCTGGTCAGCGTGCTGGCAGTGCTGTTCTGGTAGACCGTCAGGGTGCCGAGCGTGTCGCTGGTGATGGGCGAAGTGTAGATGTGGGAGGCGGTGCCGCTGCTTCTGTAGATGCGGAAATTCCCGGAAACGGCATACCACAACGTCTCGCCGGTGCTGTCCCTGGGTTCGGGAATGCCCAGGGTTTTCCAGGGCACCCTGCCGATGGCGCCGGCTACGCAGCCGGTCGTATCGACGCCATCGTTGTTGTCGTCATTTTCCGCGTAACCGTTGTTGTCCGTATCGGGGCACGGCAGCTCCCCGGGGCGTGCGTCCAGATTGGACGCCGTGGGGGTGCGCGCGGCCGACCAGGCGATCAACGCTTCCTTGACCTGGGCCAGCACCCTGGCGTCATGCTCCGCCTGCCGGTTCGCGATGGAAACCGACGTAGAACTCAAAGTAGCGAAGAGGGCGGCGCCAACGCCCATCAGCACGATGAGCGCGGTCAGGAAAATCGCCTGCCCGCGCTGATGGACCACGGAACGCGGCCCACGGTCGCGGGATGGTGCGCCCAAGCCGTGACTCCTCAGGGAGCGGGCCCGGCGGGGCGGCTCGGCGCCGGGGATTCTGCTGCCGGAGCCCCGGGCCTCGCCGCGGCGGTTTCCCTCGGCGCGTCCGAAACGGCTTCCTGGATGCGTTCCTGCTGCCGTTCCTCGCGATCGCGTTCCTGCCGCGCGCGGTCCGTGCCGGCGGGTTTATCCGTCCGGGCATCCGCCGCGGGCTTGGCTTCGGGCGCGACGGGCTTGCGCGAGTAGCCTTCCTCGATGGTGCCGGACAGCAGCTCGATGCTCTGGCCGGGCTTAAGGTCCACGCTGCGTCCCGACTGCGGCAGTTGCAGGGTGATGCTGCCGTCCTGCCGTACCCGGCCGACGATGGCGCCCGTCGCGGCCTCGTTGTCGTGGACGGCGCGGTTGTTGACCCACATGGTGCTCTTGCCGTCGCTCCGGCGCACCATGCCGCCGTAGGTGATGGTCTGCGCGACGGGCGCGGCGGCTTCTTCCGTGAGCTTGTCCGTCGAGAGCGTGTTCCGCGCGCGCTGGGTGCGCGCCACGTCGAGGGAAGCCCGCTGCGCCGGCGTGAAGAACAACCGGCCGACCGGCTCCGCCGTCCGCGGCGCCGGTTTCGCCGGCGCCTGGGCGAAAGAGGCCCCCGGCGTTGCGGCCAGCGCCAGCATGCAGAGAAAGCCCAGCCGTTTTACCAACTCATCATTCATCACTGGTCACCCATCACTGGGGCTTCCGCTCGGCGGAAGCCCCGACCCTGGCGGTAATCCACGACAGCTCGCAATCGGCCGTGACGTTGGGCTGATAGCGGATCACCCCGCGCGTATCCACCCGTTTCAGGCTGCATTGGTCGACGGTGAAGATGCCGCCACCCTGGCGTCCGAGCGCGGCGAGAAACCGCATCAGGTCTTCCTCGTGCAGCAGGCGGAATTTCAACTGCATGACGGACTGGTTGAGCGCAATCTGTCCCGGGTTGAAATCGGCGGCGTAGGCATAGGGTTTCTGCGTGGCGATCTGGTAGTCCACGCCGAACAGGTCGGCCTGCTGGTTGGCGAGGCGCAGCCCGTCGAGCCAGTTGATGCGCTGTTCCTCGCCGATGAAGCCGGTGCGTTCCAGCTGGCGGTATCCGTCGAGGTAGCGGACGATGACGTCCTTCTCGTCGCCCGATTTCTGCAGGCGGGTGCGTGCTTCCTTCAACTGGTTCTGCTGCTGCACGAGTTGCTGGCGCGCGGCGGCTTTCAGCCGGTCGGAATAGTAAATGACCGAGGCGCCGGCGATCAGCACCACCAGCAGGAAGAGCAGGGGATTTCTCAGCGCCTGGAGGTCGGCCTGGCTCATACGTTGGGCTTGAACAGGATCAGGAGCCGGAATTCGGCGGTGGCGCCGCCGCCCTGCTCCGGGGTGTCGAGCGTGTTGCCCGACAGGGACAGCGACGGATTGACGTTCAACGGCAGCTTGACCACGCGCACTTCGGCCACGTCGGGCTCTTCCGCGATACGGTTGGCGAAGCCGTTGATGGTGACGATCGCGCTGCGGTAGTCGCCGCGGAAAGGCCGGATCTCGCCGTCGATCAGCGCGCTTTCGCGGCGCAACCTGCCCGCTGCCCCCGGCGCCCCCGGCGGCGCGGCGGGCTCGCCGGCGGCGGGCCGGGAACTGCGCTCGGTCTCGATTTCGGTGCTGCCGTACTTCCAGCCGAACTCCCGGATGACGATGGAGGGGCTCGCCTCGATAGCACGGCTCACCAGCGCCATCATGCGCTGCGGCGTGTGCGTGGACTCGCGCAGTTTCTGCGCGATCTCCACCGCTTTCTTCAGATTGTCCGCCGAGGCCGGCGCCTGCGGGAACTGGCGCGTGATCTCCTGGTACTGGGCCGACAGCGAGGCCGTCAGGCGCGCCGCGTCCTCGGTCTCGCCGCGCAGCGCCATGGCCTGGTAGAGGTTGACGCCGGTCCAGATCATGGCGGCGGCGGCCAGCGCGCCGCTGCCGGCGTAGATGCCGCGGCGCATCTGGTAGCGCCTGTAGCCCGCCGTTACCGCCGCCGGCGCCAGGTTGCTGCGGGGCGCCTTGAGGCCGAGCAGGTGGAGGTAGATCACGTACGGCGAGATCTCGATCAGCGATTCGGAGATGCCGATGCGGCTCGCCATCTCCCTGCGGCCGAGGTGCGAGCATTCGAGGCTCGGGTTTTCCCGCGAGACGCCGGCCGCCACTTCCGCCAGATCGTCGCCCCGGTCGAGCAGCAGCACCGAGAGCGGCTCGTCCAGCGTCATGGTGCGCAGCGCGTGGAGATAGAGGCGCGTGTTGGAGATTTCCTCGGCGAAGTAGCGGCTGCGGTTGTCCGCCCGCCCGCCGTCGCCGCGCGTCAGGCGCGACAGCCGGAAGTGGCGGTCCCGGAAAAAAGTGAGCCGCAGGCCGTTGGGATGCTGTGCAACCACCAGCAGGTTGTGCGCCTTCACGCCCAGCTTTTCCAGCAACTCCGCGCTGACCATGGGCAGCAGGTAGATGCCCGCCAGCGGCAGGCCGAGCGCGGTCACGGGTTGCAGCCACTCCGTGATCAGATCGGGATTGGTCAGCGCCGAGAACAGGTAGCGGTCGTCGCGGCGCTTGTCGCTTTCACGCCCCAGCAGGACGGCGGCGATGTACGGCGTGTTCCGGTAATGCTGCTTCAGCTTGCGGGTGACCAGTTCGGTGCGGTCGCCCCCGGAGACGTGGGGCAGGGTCTCGAAGCGGTAATCCTCTTCGACCGCGTCCACCATGATCTCGACCGGGACGTTGGAGAAGCGAGCGAGGTGTTCCTTGTAGCTGGCGAGCCCATCCTCGTCGTGAGCGAACGACTGGCAGTCGGCAATCCGGTTGCCGCGCCAGTCCGCGACGATCGCGCCTTGCGCCGATATGCCGATGAGCAGCTTGTTCGCCATTTTGTCTTCTAAAACTTGATCTTGCCCAAAATATCATACACCGGGCCCAGCACCGCCCAGACCACGAAAGCGAGCAGTCCGCCCAGCACCAGCGTCAGCGCCGGGCCCAGCATCTTCTGCGCCTTGTCCACCGATTCCTTGACGTCGCGGTTGTAGAAGTAGGTGATGTTCATGAGCGCGGAGTCGAGCGCGCCGGTGTTTTCTCCCACGCGCAGCATGCGGATGACCAGCGGCGGGAAGACGCCCAGGTTCTGGAAGGTTTCCGTGAGACTTTCTCCCGCGGCGATCTGCTGGCCGGCCCGCGCGAGGCCGTCCGAGATGACCCTGTTGCTGACGACGTCCTCGCAGGTCTTGATGGCGTCGAGCACGGTGATGCCGGAGCGGTACATGAGCGCGAAGATGTTGGCGAAGCGCGACAGGATGATTTTCTGCAGGGTCGGGCCGACCAGCGGCAGGCGCAGCTTGGCGTAATCCCACATGTAGGCTGCCCGCGAGCTGCGCTGGACCACGATGATCAGAATCACGGCTACCACCACCGGCAGTCCGAATACCACGTACCAGTAATTCGTGATGAAGCCGGACACCGCGATCAGCACCTTGGTCTGCGTGGGCAGGGCGAGCCCCATCGACTTGAAGAGCTGCGCGATCTGCGGCACCAGGACGACGAGCAGGGCGACCAGCACGCCCAGCACCACCACCAGCGTCAGCAGCGGCAGGATCAGCAGCCGGCGCGTCTGCGAGATGAGCTCGTCCAGCCAGCGCAGGTTGTCCGCCAGGTTCTTGAAGACTTCGGGCAACTGGCCGGTCTGCTCGCCCGCGCGGACCAGGCTGGCGAAGACGGTGTCGAACACCTCGGGGTGTGCCGCCATGCACTGGGACAGTACCTTGCCGCCCTCCATGTCCTCGGTCATGGACGTGAGCACTTCGCGGAAGCGCGGACTGTCGATGGTGTCGCGCATGTCGCGCAGCCCGTCGATGATCGGGATGCCCGAGCGGATCATTTGCTCCAGGTCGAAGCAGAAATTGATGAGGTCCTGGCGCGTGATCTTGCCGCCCGCGCCGAAACCACCCCCGGGGCGGCGGTCGACCTGCTTGTAGGTGATGAGGTCGAGCCCCATGCGGCGCAGGCGCAGCTCGAGGTCCACCTCGTTCACCGCGTCCACCCCGCCGCGCGCCGGCCGGCCGGTCTTGTCTATCGCCTTGTATTCGTAGGACGGCACGTGAGGATCAATGATGAATGCGGAATGATGAATGCGGAATGACCGGCAATGCGACAACCGTCTGCTCATCATTCATCATTCATCATTCCTCATTAGGCGTCAGCCATGGCGGCCGGTCAGGTCGATCTCGCGCGCGACCTCGGTCAGGCTGGTGGTGCCTTCCACTACCCGCTGCAGCCCCTCGTCGGCGAGCGAGCGAAAGCCCCTGCCGAGCGCGGCCGCGCGCAGTTCCTTGGCGGTGGCGCGGCGGGCGACGAGCTCGTCCAGGTCGCCGTCCATCACCAGGATTTCCATGACCGTGGTGCGGCCCTTGAAACCCTTGTTGTCGCACTGCTTGCAGCCGACCGAGCGGTGCAGGAAGGAAACCTGCTCGCCCGCCAGTCCCAGCAGCTGGCGTTCTTCCTTGGAGGGCGCGTAGGCTTCCTTGCAGTGGGTGCACAGCACGCGCACCAGCCGCTGCGCGACGATGCCGATGATGTTGCCCGCCATGATGTCGGGCTGGATGCCGATGTCGAGCAGCCGCGGGAAGGCGCCCAACG
>CAZOQY010000153.1:0-7690 GCA_964581835.1 uncultured Streptomycetaceae bacterium
CCCCGGTAGGACGCGAGCCGGCGCTCGCTGATTTCCCCGCGTTCGCACGCGGCCGAGATCGCGCAGTCCGGCTCGGATAGGTGCCGGCAATCGCGGAAGCGGCATTGCCCCAGGAACGGGCGGAACTCGATGAACGCCTGCTCCAGGCCGTCCTGGCCCAGGTGGTGGAGGCCGAATTCCTGCATGCCGGGCGAGTCGATGATGCTGCCCGACGGGGTAAGGTGGTAGAGGCAGGCATGCGTCGTGGTGTGGCGGCCCGAATCCCGCGACGCCGAGAGCGTCGCGACGCGTATGGCCGCGTCCGGGACGAGGGCGTTGATGAGGGTGGACTTGCCCACGCCCGACTGGCCGACCAGCACGCTGGTCCTGCCCGCCAGGTGGGGCAAGAGCGGCGCGAGGTCGCGCTTGGCCGACAACGCCACCACGCGGTAGCCCAGCCGGCGGTAGGGATCGAGCGCAGCCAGCGTTGCGGCCGCCTGCGGCAGGTCGGACTTGTTGAACGCGATCAGTGCTTCCATGCCGCCGTGCTCGGCGGCGGCGAGGCAGCGGTTCACCAGATCCTCGTGGTGAACGGGCAGCGGTGCCACCACGATCACGATCTGGCCCACGTTCGCGGCCACCAGCTTCTGGCGCACCCGGTCGGAGCGGTAGAGCAGCGTCGTGCGCGGCGCGAGCGACTCGATCACGCCCTCGCCCGCGGCGGTCACTGCGACGCTCACCCGGTCGCCGCACGCCAGCGCCCCGCGCTTGCCGCGCGTGACGCAATCGAGGCGCGAGGCGTCGGGAAACTCGACCTGGTAGCGCCGCCCGTAGCTGGCGACGATCTGACCCTGCAGCGATCCGGCGGGGGCGTGGCGGGTGGCTTGCGACCGGTGACTCGACCTGCTTCCGTGTGGACGCCGTTTCACGGATTGCTATAGCTCGAACAGCTTGTCGAGCTTCGCGGCGCAGATGAAGTCATTCTCCGAGAGCCCGCTGATGGCGTGAGTCATGTATTCCACGCGGCACTGGTTGTAGCCGACGGTCACGTCGGGATGATGGTCTTCCCGGTGTGAAATCCAGGCGGCGGCGTTCACGAATGCCATCGTCTGGTAATGGTCCTTGAAGTCGTAGACCTTGGCGATGCGCCCGTTCTCGTGCGTCCAGCCGTCGAGCTGCTTCAGCAGGCTGGCTACCTCCTGCTCCTTCAGCGGCGCAACGCCGCCTTCGCACGGCTTGCACTTGCCGGAAGCGAGATCGGTAACGGTTTTGGCCATGGGTTCCTACGCTTTTTGCAGCCGGGCGATGCGCGCGACCGCGGGCGGGTGGGAATCGTAGAACGCCGAGTGCAGCGGGTCCGGCGTCAGCGTCGAGGCGTTGTCGCGGTAGAGCTTGGTGAGCGCCGAGACGAGATCGCGTGCCGAGGCGTGCTGCGCGGCGTACTGGTCGGCCTCGAACTCGTGCTTGCGCGAGAGCATGGCGCCGAGCGGCTGCAGCAGGAAGGTGAAGGGCGGCAGCACGAACATGAACAGGACCAGGGCCATGGCCGGGGAGGGAGAGTTCACGCCCAGGCTGGAGAAGAACCATGGCTGCGCCATCAGGAAACCCAGCAGCCAGAAGAACGCGAGGCTCATCGCCGAAGACAGCACCATGCGCTTCACGATGTGCTTCAGCTTGAAATGCCCCAGCTCGTGCGCCAGCACCGCTTCCACCTCGGCGGGATTCAGCTGCGCGAGCAGCGTGTCGAAGAAGACGATACGCTTGGAGTTGCCGAAGCCGGTGAAGTAGGCGTTGCCGTGGGCGCTGCGGCGCGAGCCGTCCATCTTCATCAGTCCCTTGACCTTGAAGCCGCAGCGCTCGAGCAGGCGCTCGACGCGTTCCTTCAGCTCCGGGTCCTCCATCGGCGAGAACTTGTTGAACAGGGGCGCGATGACGGTCGGCGCGATGAATTGCACGAACAGGCCGTAGGCTACCGTGACCGCCCACGCGTAGAGCCACCAGGTTTCGCCCAGTTCCCGGATCAGCCAGATGATGAGGGCGGCGAGCGGCAGCAGGAGCAGCGCGCCGACCGCGAGGCTCTTCGCGAGGTCCGCGAAGAACAGGGCGGGGGTGCTCTTGTTGAAGCCGAAGCGCTGCTCGATGACGAACGTCCGGTAGAGGTCGAACGGCAGGTCGATCAGCGTGGTCAGCAGGCCGACCAGGGCGATCAGCAGCAGGCCGCGCAGGATGCCTTCCGCCGCCCATGCCGCGGAAACGTCGTGGAGCCACTGCAGGGCGCCGCCGAACGTGAAGGCGAGCACGACCGCCGCGCCGGCCGCCACGTCGATCATCCCGAAAGCAGTCCTGGCGCAGGTGTAGTCGGCGGCTTTCTGGTGCGCAGCGAGGTCGATCTCGGCTGCGAAGGCCTCGGGCACCCGGCCGCGATGCGCGCGGACATGTCCCAGGTGGCGGCCGGCAAGAAACAGCCGCGCGGCGGTGGCGGTCGCGAGTGCGGCCAGAAAAAGGATGCTGAAAGTGCTCATCGGGGCGGGTCAGTCTGACGGGGCGGCGCGAACTATGACACAATTATCGCCGAAAAACTCCCCACGCTTCCTGAAAATCCCAAAATGGCACAAGACGCCGGCAACCTCATCTGGATCGACATGGAGATGAGCGGGTTGAACCCCGACAGCGACAAGGTTCTCGAGGTGGCGCTGATCGTCACCGATTCCCAGCTGAACGCGCTGGCCGAGGGGCCGGTGCTGGTGGTGCATCAGCCCGACGAAGTGCTCGACCGCATGGACGACTGGAACAAGTCGACGCACGCGAAGTCCGGCCTGATCGCCAGGGTCAAGGCCTCGACGCTGACGGAAGCGCAGGTCGAGGCGCAGATGATCGCGTTTCTCGCCCAGCACGTGCCGAGCGGCATCTCGCCGATGTGCGGAAATTCCGTGCACCAGGACCGGCGCTTCCTCGCGCGCCACATGCCCGCGCTGGAGGCGTTCTTTCTCTACCGCAACCTCGACGTGAGCACGCTGAAGGAACTGGCGAAGCGCTGGAAGCCGGCGATCATGGCCGGGCTCACCAAGCACGGCAAGCACGAGGCGCTCGCCGACATCCGGGAATCGATCGAGGAGCTGAAGTACTACCGGGAGCATTTTCTCAAGCTCTAGCGAGCTTGAGAAAATGCTACCGGGAGTCGCTCGAACGGTCGAGTGATTCCTGCAGTCGCTCGATGCCGTCGAGGATGACGCCGAAGCGCCGGCCGAATTCCGTCAGGCGGTATTCCACGCGCGGCGGCACCTCCGCGTAAGTCGTCTTCTCCAGAATCCCGTAACGCTGCAGCTTGCGCAGCCGCTCGTTCAATACCTTGGTCGACAAACCGTCCACCGCGCGCTGCATCGCGCCGGGGCGGCGTACTCCGTCGCGCACCAGCTTGAGTACGCTCAGCGACCACTTGCAGCCGACGATGTCCTCCACCATGTCGTTAACCGCCGGCTGGCGCGAGGTTTTCTTTTTTCCTTTGGTTTCCATAAGTTGCACCGATAGGTGCCTACCCTACTGTTTGGTGCCCGCTTGCTGGCAGCGCCGCGCGACGCTACTTTGACGCCGTTACATTTTATAGAAGGAGAGCGGCATGAGAGCGACCTTTGGCGTGTTGGTGATGATCGCATGCAGCGGTGCGGCGTGGGCGGCTGATTCCCCGCCAGTGCCGTATCCCGCCGGTTACCGCGACTGGCATCACGTAAAGAGCATGGTGATCAACCCGGGCCACCCGCTTTACGCCAGCTTCGGAGGCATACACCATCTCTATGCCAACAAGCAGGCGGTAGCCGGCTATCAGAAGGGGAAATTCCCGGACGGCGCGGTGATCGTGTTCGACCTGCTGGAAGCGAAGTCCGCCGACAACGCGGTCGTCGAAGGTCCGCGCAAGGTGGTGGGGGTGATGCGCAAGGACGCCAAGGCCTACAAGGCCACCGGCGGCTGGGGTTTCGAGGGCTTCAAGGGCGACTCGAAGACCGAGCGCGCCGTGGGCAAGGACGCGGCAACCGCCTGCTATGGCTGTCACGCCCCGCAAAAAGACCGGGACTACGTGTTCAGCGCCCTGCGGCCATAGTGCCGGGAGGAGACAGGAGAGAGGGGGAGGCGCAGAACTTTCGGCTCGCGCTGACGCCTCCCGCTTCGTGCCTCTCGCCTCACTCGAGGCGGATCTCGCCGTCGAACTTGACGTCGAGCGAAAGCTTTCCGACCGTGAGCGTCATCGCCGCGGGAAAAGCCTCGTTGCCTTTCAGCCGGCCTTCCGCCACCGCTTTCTGCACCGCCTTCTCTATCGTCAGCTGCGAATTGACGCCAACGGTCTTCAGAAACCTGCGGATGCTCATGTTCAGCGCTTCGTCGTTCATGATTTTCTCCTTCGCTTATTGATGTGATCGAGCAGGCCGGCGGAAGAATCGCCGGTGGCGGCAGACGAAGCGCCGGCTTTCAGCGCGGGCAGGATGCGGCCCGCCAGCTGCTTGCCCAGTTCAACGCCCCATTGATCGAAGGCGTTCACGTTCCACAGCACCGACTGCGCGAACACCTTGTGCTCGTAGAGGGCGATCAGCCCGCCCAGGGCCCGCGGCGACAGTTCGTCGAGCAGGATCGCGGTGCTCGGGCGATCGCCTTCGAATACCTGATGGGGCGGCAGCTTGCCGGTCCCGGTCGTGCCGAATGCGAGCGCCTGCATCTGCGCGAGAAAATTGGCGAGCAGGATGTCGTGGTGGCCGCGCAGGCGGTGGTGCGGCCGGCAGCAGGTGATGAAGTCCGCCGCGATCGCCTGCGTGCCCTGATGCAGCCACTGAAAATAGGCGTGCTGGCCGTCGGTGCCGGCGCCGCCCCACGTCAGCGGCGCGGTCGCGTAATCGACCGCCCGCCCGTCGCGCGTGACGTGCTTGCCGCAGCTTTCCATCTCCAGTTGCTGCAGATAAGCCGGCAACAGTCTCAACCGTTCGTCGTAGGGCAGCACCGCGCGGCTCGTCACGCCGCGGAAAGTGGCGTTCCAGACTTCCAGCAGGGCCAGCACGACCGGCAGATTGCGTTCGAGCGGCGCGGTGCGGAAGTGCTCGTCCATCGCGCGCGCGCCGGCGAGAAGGTCTTCGAAGGCTTTCATGCCCGCGGCGAGCGCGACGGGCAGCCCCACCGCAGACCAGAGGGAATAGCGTCCGCCAACCCAGTCCCATAGGGGAAACACGCGCTCGACCGGCACACCGAATGCCGCGGCACGCGCGGAATCGGCGGTAACCGCGCACAGGTGCCGCACGGCCGCCTTGCGGCCCAGCTGTTTTTCGAGCCAGGCCAGGGCGGTGCGCGCGTTGGCCATCGTTTCCTGCGTGGTGAAGGTCTTGGACGCGACGATCAGCAGCGTCGCGCGTGGATCCAGCGCCGCGAGCGTCGAGGAGATCGCCGCGCCATCCACGTTCGAGACGAAATGCAGTCGCGGCCCGCCCTTCGCGCGGGGCGCCAGCGCCTCGCAGGCCAGCCGCGGACCCAGGTCCGAGCCGCCGATGCCGACGTTGACCACGTCCGTGAACGCGCGCCCGGTCGCGCCCTTCACGCGGCCCGCGCGCACCCCGGTCGCGAAGCGGCGCATCGCGGCGAGCGTGCCCGCGACGTCCCGCGTCACGTCCCGGCCGTCGAGCAGGACCGGCGCGTCCGCGCGCAGCGCCGTGTGCAGGGCCGCGCGGTTTTCGGTGGCATTCACGCGCGCGCCGGCGAACAGGCGCGTCACTTCCGCTTCGAGCCCGCATTCGCGCGCGAGCGCGACGAGCAGGCGCATCGTCTCGTCGCTGACTGCTTGCCTGGAGTAATCAAGCAGCATGTCGCCTGCCGCGAGCGAGAACTTCCGGAAGCGTTCCGGGTCCGCCGCGAAGAACTCGCGCAGGTGCAGGCCGGAGGCGGCGCGCTGGTGCTCGACCAGTTTTTTCCAGGCGGGGAGGGTGGTGCGGGCTGGCATTCCGATCGGTTCGCGGCGCTCGGTCAGGGTGCGTGCAATTGTACCCGCATTCCGCTGCGCTCCC
Source organism: uncultured Streptomycetaceae bacterium (assembly GCA_964581835.1). Classification (GTDB taxonomy): domain Bacteria; phylum Pseudomonadota; class Gammaproteobacteria; order Burkholderiales; family SG8-41; genus SG8-41. Next base: position 6,015 of record CAZOQY010000153.1, read on the forward strand.
CCTTAGAATGAGCGTCATGAACGCGGTGACGGCGGCGTTTTCTTCGGCCCTGCGCGATCTGCGGGAGCCGCGCGTGCTCGCGCTCGGCCTGCTGCCGCCGTTCGCGGCGCTGCTGGTCTGGGCCCTGCTCGCGTGGGCGCTGGCCGACGACTGGGAGCGGCTTGCCGCGGCCTGGATCGCGAGCACGCCCTGGCTTGCCTGGATCGGCGACTGGGGGCTCTCGTCGATTTTCATCTGGGGCAGCGGCTTCGCGGCGCTCGGGTTGCTGCTGCCGTTGATGCTGATCACGGCGGTGCTCGTGACCGGCATCGTCGCCATGCCGCTGATCGTCCCGTTCGTGGGAGGGCGCCATTACCCGGGGCTGGAGATGCGCCGCGGCGGCGGTTTCTGGGCGAGCGTGTGGAATTCCGTGGTCGCCGCCGCGCTCTTCGCCTTGTTGTGGATCGTCACGCTGCCGCTATGGCTGACGGGCATCGGCGCGCTCCTGTTGCCGCCGTTGCTGTCCGCGTGGTTCAACCGGCGGGTGCTGGCCTATGACGCGCTCGCCGAGCATGCGGACGCCGGCGAACTCGCTGCCATCCTGCGCGCTGCCCGCGGCGAACTGTTCCTGCTGGCCCTGCTGCTGTCGCTGCTGCTCTACGTGCCGGTCTTCAACCTGCTGGTGCCGGTGCTCTCCGGGCTTGCGTTCACGCATTATGGACTGGCGCGGCTCGCGCGCGTGCGCGTCGCACGATAGGACGTTAATCCTAAAAGCTACAATTCAGCCACAGAGATCACAGAGAACACAGAGGATCGATGAAAGCGATACAGATGAGCGAGACCGGCGGTCCCGAGGTGCTCAAGTACGTGGACCTGCCGACGCCGCGGCCCGGACCCGACGAGGTGCTGGTGAAAGCGCACGCAATCGGCGTGTGCATGCCGGAGACGATGGTGCGCAAGGGCACCTACCTCTGGATGCCGCCGCTGCCGGTGATACCGGGCATCGAGATGAGCGGCACCGTGGTCGAAACGGGCGCCGCGGTCAGGAAACTGCGCGTCGGGCAGGCCGTGTTCGTGTCGGCGCGCGAGTTCGAGCAGCGCGCGGGCTGCTACGCGGAGTACATCGCCGTTCGCGAGCCATTGCTGTACCCGCTGCCGGCCGGGATCGATCTGGACCAGGCGGCGGGACTTTCCAACCACCAGGTGGCCTGGCATCTGCTCAACACCGCGCTCCAGGGCTTTCGGTACGAGTCCGTGCTGGTGGTCGCGGCGGCGGGCGGGGTCGGCTCGGCGCTGGTGCAACTGGCGAAGGCGGCGGGCAAGCGCGTCATCGGCGTCACGAGCTCGGACGAGCGCGCCGCATTCGCGCGCGCGCAGGGGGCCGACGATGTCATCGACCGGAAGAACGGCGACGTCGTCGACCAGGTGAAGCGGCTGACCGGCGGGCGCGGCGTCGACCTCATACTCGATATTGCCGGTGGCCCCGGCATGGTGCGGTTGTTCGATGGCCTGGCGAAGTTCGGCATGCTCCTGCTCTACGGCCGGCTGCAGGGTCCGCCGCAGGGTAACCTCCACGCCGCCATCGAAACGAAGCCGGTGCGCAGCCTCGCGTTCCGCCATTTCACCATTCACACGCTGGACGACCAGCCCGAACTGCGCGCCCGCGCCACCAACGAGCTGATCCGCATGCTGCACGA
>CAZOQY010000154.1:0-7572 GCA_964581835.1 uncultured Streptomycetaceae bacterium
CCTGCCAGACCGCGCGCCAGAACGGAATGTTGCCAAGCGTGGCCAGCCACAGCGAAGCCAGCAGCGTCAGCGCCTGCCGGCTGAACGCGATGACGCGTGGTGATGCCGGCGTGTCGGAGGTGCGGCCAGATGGGATCGCCTGCGGCAAATGCCGGCTTGTGCCGGTCTTGTGCGATCCTGGGCGCTGAGCGCCGGGACTGGCGGCAATCGACATCGCGGATCTCCTGTTGGCGCCGCGGAGGAGCGGCAGTCCGGGAGACTAGATTCCCGCGCGTCAGAGGAACGTCAGGGAAGCGTGAAGGAAGTGTGAAGAGCGGCCAGGGAGAGAAAATACCGGGCGTCTAGGGGAAGATGATGCTGAAGGTCGAGCCCCGGCCCGGGACGCTGTCGACCTCGATTTTCCAGCCGTACTGGTCGCAGATGCGCTTGACGATGGCGAGCCCCAGCCCGCTGCCTTCCGCCCGGTCCTCGGCGCGGAAGAAGCGCTCGAAAATCCGGTCCAGGTGCTCGGCCCCGATGCCGCGGCCGGAGTCAGCCACCGTCAGGCGCTTGCCGGCATAGCCCACCCTGATGAAGCCGCTCCCGGTGTAGCCGACGGCATTCCGCAGCAGGTTGCCGACCACCAGGCGCAATGCCGGGTAGTTCAGCTGCAGCACGGCGTCGCGCGCGATGTCCATTTCGAGCGACAGATTCTTGCGGGCGATCTCGCCGCGGTACGGCTCGACCGCCTCCGCCACGCACTCGGCGAGCGCAACCGGCTCGAGTTCGCCCAGGGCCTGGCCGCGCGCGAGGAACAGCAGGGTCTGGAGCTGCTCCGTCATGCGTCCGGCCGCGGCGCTGATCCACTCCACGCGCGCGCGCGATTTTTCGGAGAGCGCCGGGTCGGCCAGCAGGATCTCGCAGCTGGTGCAGATGGCCGTCAACGGCGTGCGCAGCTCGTGGCTCGCGTTCGAGGTGAACTCCTGCTCGCGCCGGATCATGCTCTCGATCCGCGCCTGGTAGTCCTCGAAGGCGCGCGCGAGCATGGCGACCTCGGGGTCCTGGCCGGGGCGGGCCAGTTCGCCGGGCTGCTGCCCCGGCTTAAGCGTGCCGACGTGGTTGGCGAGATCCACGACCTGCCGCACCAGCACGCCGGAGAGCCAGTATCCGAGCACCAGCGATGCGAGCACGGCGGTCAGCACCGAGAGCAGCACCAGCAGCCTGAATTCCTGCTCTCTTTGCTCGTGCAGTCCCACTTCGTACGCGACGTAATAGCGGGTGCCGCCGTCTTCCCGGACCAGCACGTGGAATTCGTCCTGGCCGATGTAGAACTCGTGGCGGCCCGGCTTCACCTCCTGCAGGAACTCGGGGAGACCCTTTTTCGCGGCATCGTCGCGCACGACGTAACTTTGCAGGTTGGAGCTGCGTTGCGGCTGGTAGTCGCGGTTTTCGCGGTGGCGCTGGACCAGGTAGTCCATTTCCTCCGAGACGATCTGGTTGATCAGCGAATCTTCCAGGTCTTCGGACGCGGTGTAGAGCGTGACGCCGAGCGCGCCCACGATCAGCAGACAGGCGAGGGCGAGAGCGAGTGCAACCCGTTGCCTCAATCCGGGACTACGCATTCGGCACCAGGCGGTAACCGAGCCCGTGCACGTTCTCGATCGGATCGCGGCCGCCGGCCTGGGCCAGTTCGCGGCGCAGCACGTGCATGTGGCTGCGCAGGGTGTCGCTCGTTTCCTGTTCCTCGCCCCAGACCTCGGCCTCGAGTTCCTTGCGGCTGAAAACCCGGTTGGGCTGCGCCATCAGGATCTGCAGCAGGCGCATGCACTTGGGCGGCAGCCGCACGTCCTGGCCGTTGAAGCGCACGGCCAGGCTCGCCGGGTCGAAAAACAGGTCGCCGGCCGTGAGCGGCCGCGAGGTGACGCGTCCCGCGCGCCGCTTGTGCAGGGCCGCGAGCCGCGCCTCGATCTCCCTGAGAGCGAAGGGCTTGACGATGTAGTCGTCGGCGCCGCGGGCGAATCCCTCGAGTTTGTCGTCGAGCGTGTCGCGCGCGGTCAGCATCAGGACGGGGGTGTCGTTGCGGGCTTCCTCGCGCAGCTTGCGGCACAGCGTACCGCCGTCCATGCCGGGCAGGCCGAGATCGAGCACGATGGCGTCGAAGCCGCCGGTGACCGCGAGATGCAGGCCGGTCACGCCGTCCGCCGCGGCATCCACCGCGTGTCCCTGCGCTTCGAGGAAGTCGTAGAGGTTCGCGGCGATTGCCGGGTCGTCTTCGATGATCAGGATGCGCACGGGAACCCGTGAGGCGGCAGGCGTGAGGCGGGAGGCGGGAAACTCGCCAGCGCGGTTCGGCGAGTCACGGGTAACGAGCAACGGATCACGGTTTCCGGGGCGGGGTGATGGCCTGCCAGCGGCCGTTGACGAGGCCCTGCATCGGCTGGAACTCGATCTTGTAGGCCATCTTGCGGCTCTGCGCGATCCAGTAGCCGAGGTAGAGGTAGGGCAAATCCATTTCGCGGCAGCGCTCGACCTGCCACAGGATGTTGTAGGTGCCGAAGCTCGCGCCGCGCAGGTCCGGGTCGAAGAAGGTGTAGACCGAGGACAGCCCGTCCTGCAGCTCGTCCAGTATGGAAACCATGCGCAGCACGCCGTCCTCGCGGAACTCGACCAGCCGCGACTGCACGTTGCTTTGCAGCAGGAAATGGCGGTACTGCTCGCGGCTGTCCTGGTCCATGCCGCCGCCGGAATGGCGCCGCGACTGGTAGCGCAGGTAGAGCGCGTAATGCTCGGGGCTGTACTTGAGCGGCAGGATCTCGGCGTGGAGCCCGCCGTGGCGCTTCAGCGCGCGGCGCTGCACGCGCGAGGGCTGGAAGTCGCCGGCCACGATGCGCACCGGGACGCAGGCGCGGCAGTGGTCGCAGTGCGGCCGGTAGGTGAAGGCGCCGCTGCGCCGGAAGCCCGCGCGCACCAGCTCCGAGTAGACCGCGCTGTCGATGAGGTGGCTGGGCGTGGCGACCTGCGAGCGCGCCATCCGCTCCGGCAGGTAGCTGCAGGGATAGGGCGCGGTCGCGTAGAACTGCAGGACCGACAGCGGGAACTCAGTCAAGTAAGTCATCGTCGAGTCGCCACTTATCAACCGTTCGCGGATAGTTTACCAAGTTCGCGAGCCTGCGGATGAAGTCGGCGCGGGGAATCTCGCGCGCGCCGAAGCGCGCGAGGTGCCCGGTCTTCATCTGGCAGTCGATCAGGCCGCAGCCCCGGCGCTCGAGCTGGCGCACGAGGTGGACGAGCGCGATCTTGGAGGCGTCGGGCGCGCGCGTGAACATCGACTCGCCGTAGTACATGCGGCCGAGCGAGATGCCGTAGAGTCCACCGGCGAGCTGCCCGCCGATCCAGGTCTCGATGGAATGCGCGTGGCCGGCCCGGTGCAGCCGGGTGTAGGCTGCGATCATCTCTTCGGTGATCCACGTCCCGTCGTGTCCCGGCCGCGGCGCGGCGCAGGCGCGGATCACTTCCTCGAACGCGGTGTCGGCACGGACCTCGTAATCCCGCCTGGCCAGGCGCTTTTTCAGCGAGCGCGGGATCTTCAGCTCCGACGGCACCAGCACCATGCGCGGGTCGGGACTCCACCACAGTACCGGCTGGTCGTCGCTGTACCAGGGGAAGATGCCGTTCTCGTAGGCCTGGACGAGGCGCGGCACGGAGAGATCGGCCCCGGCGGCGAGCAGGCCGTTGGGTTCCGCCAGCGCGCGCTCGAGCGGGGGGAAAGGGTCGCCGGCCTGCAGCCAGGGGATCATGGCTGCAATTGTAGTACGTCGGCCGCTTATTTCCCGGCTTGATTCGCTGCCGCGATCTCGCGGTCGATCACGACGGTGATGCCGGTAGCGCCGGCTTTCACCGGCGCGGAGACACCCTCCAGGTCGCCGGGCTGCGGGACCGGGTTGCCGCTCTTCGAGATGCGCGCGCCGACGACAACCTCGGCGTGGGCCGAAAGCTTCGCCGCCGGCGTCATCGCCATGGAGTCGTCCAGCGCGAAGGCGACGGGCAGGTCGCGCACCTGCTTGCGCAGTACCGCGAGCGGCATGCGCGGGCCCGTGGCGGCACGCGCGAAGATGAACACCGTGTCGCCGGGCGCCGCTTTCGCTGTGAGCGCCGGCGCAAGACGCACGGTGCCGCTGACGCCGGCGGACTGGACGGGTTGAGCAGGCTGAGCTGCCCGGGCCGGCGATTGCACCGCCGCCTTCGGCGCGGCCTTTTTTTCACCGGCGACTTTCCGCGCGTCCGCGATGCTGTCGCGCACCGCCTCGGCGATCTCGGAATCGGGCGGCACCACCTTGAGGATGCGTTCCCAGTGGCCGATGGCGCGCTTGAAATCCTGGTTCTGGAAAGCAACGGTGCCCGCGAGCGCGAGCGCCTTCACGTTGTCCGGGTCCACTTTCAGCGCCTGGGCGATGATGCGTTCGGGTTCGCCCTGCAGCTTGCGGCCCTGCGACATGGCGAGCGCGTCGGCGTAGTCGGCAAGGAGCTGCGCGTTGGGTGGCGAGCGCTTGACCGCGCTGGCGTAGGCGGCCGCGGCTTCTGCGTGACGGTCGAGCACGGCGTAGGAGCGGCCCAGCATGGTCCAGCCTTCCGGGTCGTCGGGGTTCTCCTTCATGCGCGCGGCGAGGCGCTCGACCATGCTCTCGATCTGGCCGCGGGTAATGGCGTGGGCGTCGCCCGCCGCCTCGGGCGACAGCGCGCCGGGATTGCCGACGGCGAAGTACAGCAGAAGCGCGGCAAGCGGCACCGCGATGCCGGCAGCGATCGCCGTGCCGCGGCCGGTTCCCGTTGCGACCGGCGTGTCGGGCGCGCCGGCATCGTCGAGCAGGCGCCGTTCCAGCTCGCGCCGCGCTTCCTCGTGCTCGCCCGGGCTGAGCGTGCCCGCGGCGAGGTCCGCATCCAGCTCCTTCAGCTGGCTCCGGTGGAGCGCGACGTTGGATTCCCTGAGCGTGGATTGGCCGGCCGCGCGGCCGCGCCCGAGCAGCGGCGGCAGCAGGAACGCGAGCGCAACGAGAACCAGCACCGCGGCGATGAGCCAGAACACCGTCACCGCCGCTCCCCGTCGTCGCCCGCGAGCAGCGCCCTGGCGCGGGCCCGCTCTTCATCCGAGAGCGCGGCCGGTGCTTCTTCCTGCCGGCGGGCAAGCCGGCGGTAGAGCACCCACAGCCCGGCCAGCATCAGCAGCAGCGGTCCCGCCCACAGCAGCACCGTCGTCGCCTTCAACGGCGGCCGGTAGAGCACGAAGTCGCCGTAGCGCGCGACCATGTAGTCGATGATGTCGCGGTCGCTCGCGCCGGCCTGCATCTTTTCCCGGATCTGGTTGCGCAGGTCCACCGCCAGCGGCGCGTTCGAGTCCGCCAGCGTCTGGTTCTGGCACACCAGGCAGCGCAGTTCGGACTCGAGCGCATAGGCCCGCGCCTCGAGCGCCGGGTCGCCGCTTTTCGCCGGCGCCGCCTCGCCCGCCCAGGCCGCGTGAGCGAGGCTGAAGAACAATGCCAGGATCGAACCGCCAAGACGCCAAGACGCCAGGTTCAGGTTATCCCTCATACCTCATCCTTGGCACTCAGTTCCTGTTCAGCTCGGCGATGAGCGGCTCGATCTTCTGCTTCACGATGTCGGCCGTCACCGGCCCGATGCGCTTGTAGCGGATCACGCCCTGCCTGTCGATCACGTAGGTCTCGGGCACGCCGTAGACGCCGTAGTCGATGCCGACGCGGCCGTCGGTGTCGACGAGCGACACCACGTAGGGGTCGCCGAAGCGCTTCAGCCACTCGATTGCATCGTCGCGCTTGTCCTTGTAGTTGAGCCCGTAGACCGGGGCGATGCCGGAGCGGGCAAGCGAGGTGAGCACCGGGTGCTCGTCGCGGCAGGCGGCGCACCACGAAGCCCAGACGTTGAGGACCCAGACCTTGCCGCGCAGTTCCGCGGGCGCGAACGTCTTTTCCGGCTGGTGCAGCTGCGGCAGGCGGAAGTCCGGCGCGGGCTTGCCGATCAGCGGCGAGGGTACTTCGCGCGGATTCAGCGACAGCCCGACGCCGAGCAGGATGACGAGCAGGCCGAAGACGCCGAGCGGCAGGAGATACTTGTTCATGCGCTAATGGACAGGATTGACACTGATCATCGAGAACCAAAACCCGCCAAAATCATTAATAGACAGGATTAACAGGATTTACAGGATTAATGCGTTCGACGAAAAGCTTTTCGTTCGAATCTTGTTAATCTTGTTAATCCTGTCCATTGACGGGGTTGACGGGTCTCAAGTCGCGGCGCCGACGGCCGCGGCGCGGGGCTCGCGCGCGATGGAGCGGTAGCGCCGGTCGGTCGCCGCGAGCAGCCCGCCCAGAGCCATCAGCACGCAGCCACCCCAGATCCAGGCGACGAACGGCTTGTAGTGCACGCGCACGATCCAGGCGTCGGCGCCGACCGGCTCGGCAATCGCGACGTAGAGATGGCGGAAAGTGCCGTTGTCGATGGCGGCCTCGGTCATCGGCGACTCCTGCACGCGGTAGACGCGCCGCTCCGGCTGCAGCGTCGCGACCGGTTTCCCGTCTTTTGTCACCGTGATCGTTCCCCGCGCGGCGAGGTAGTTCGGTCCCCTGGCCTCGCCCACGCCGTCGAAGCGGAACGTGTAGCCGGCCAGCTCGACCGTGTCGCCGGTCGCCATGCGCACGTCCTTCTCGGCCTCGTAGCTCTTGACCAGCGTCACGCCGATCACGAATACCGCGACGCCGACGTGCGCGAGCAGCATGCCGTAGTAGGCGCGCGGTGTGCCGCGCAGCCGGTTGACGATGCCGGCGCCGCCGCCCGCGTGCTTCACGCGGTCGGCGAGGGTGGCGGCGGCGGAGGCGATGACCCAGGCCGCGAGCCAGATGCCGAAGCCGGCGAGCAGGTTCCACTTCCCCATGACGAACGGCACCACCAGCGCGGTGGCGACGGAGACACCGAGCGCCCACTTCAGCCGCGCCGCGAGTTCCGGCAGTTCCGCCTTCTTCCAGCGCGCGAGCGGGCCCACGCCCATCAGGAACAGCGCCGGGGCCATCAACGGCAGGAACACCGTGTCGAAATAGGGCGGGCCGACCGAGATCTTGCCCAGCCCGAGCGCGTCGAGCACGAGTGGGTAGAGCGTGCCGAGCATCACCGAGCCGGCGGCGGCCATCATCAGCACGTTGTTGGTGAGCAGCAGCGTTTCCCGCGACACCAGGTCGAAGCGGCCGCCAGAGCCGATTTTCTGCGCGCGCCAGGCGAACAGCGCGAGCGCGCCGCCGACGACGATGGCGAGGAAGGCGAGGATGAAGATGCCGCGCCGCGGGTCGGTCGCGAACGCGTGCACCGAGGTGAGCACGCCGGAGCGGACCAGGAACGTCCCGAGCAGCGACAGCGAGAAGGCGAGGATCGCGAGCAGCACGGTCCAGGCCTTGAAGCTGCCGCGCTTCTCGGTGACGGCGAGCGAGTGGATCAGTGCGGTGCCGACCAGCCACGGCATGAAGGAGGCGTTTTCCACCGGGTCCCAGAACCACCAGCCGCCCCAGCCCAGCTCGTAGTAGGCCCACCAGC
>CAZOQY010000155.1:0-7559 GCA_964581835.1 uncultured Streptomycetaceae bacterium
CAAGGCGCGCGCGGTGGTGTGGAACTTCCCGGATGCCGTGCCGCTGCACCGCGAGGCGCTGTACTCGCCGCGACCGGATCTCATCGAGAAGTATCCGACTCACGCCGACCAGAAGAACCGCTGGCGCGTGCCGGTGCTGTTCAAGACCATCCAGGACGCGAACAAGGACGCGGTCAAGTCCTACCCGCTCATTCTCACCAGCGGCCGCTTGACCGAGTACGAGGGCGGCGGCGACGAGACCCGTTCCAACCCGTGGCTCGCCGAGCTGCAGCAGGAAATGTTCGTCGAGATTAATCCCAAGGACGCCAACGATCGCGGCGTTCGGAACAACGAGTACGTCTGGCTCGAGTCGCCGACCAAGGCGCGGCTCAAGCTTAAGACGCTCGTGACCGAGCGCGTGGCATCCGGCACGGTGTTCTGCCCCTTCCATTTCGCGGGGCACTGGCAGGGCAAGGACATGCTCGATTACTACCCGAAGGACGCAGCGCCGTTCGTTCGCGGCGAGGCGGTCAACACGGCGACCACTTATGGCTACGACATCGTGACCATGATGCAGGAAACCAAGACCACCCTGTGCCAGATATCCAAGGCTTGAACGAGAACAGGATCCGGAGGAGCTGAACCATGGCAAGAATGAAATTTCTGGCGGATGCGGAGCGCTGCATCGAGTGCAACGGTTGCGTGACGGCTTGCAAGCAGGAACACGAGATTCCCTGGGGCGTGAACCGCCGCCGCGTCGTGACGCTCAACGACGGGGTGGCAGGCGAGAAGTCGATCTCGGTCGCCTGCATGCACTGCTCGGACGCGCCCTGCATGGCGGTGTGCCCGGTGGACTGCTTCTACAAGACGTCCGAAGGCGTGGTGCTGCATGACAAGGACCTGTGCATCGGCTGCGGCTACTGTTTCTACGCCTGCCCGTTCGGGGCGCCGCAGTTTCCGCAGGACGGTGCATTCGGCCTGCGCGGCAAGATGGACAAATGCACGTTTTGCGCCGGCGGTCCCGAGGCGGACCATTCCGCGGCCGAGTTCAAGAAATACGGCCGCAACCGGCTCGCGGAAGGGAAACTTCCGGCCTGTGCCGAGATGTGCGCAACCAAGGCGCTGCTGGGCGGCGATGCAGACGTTATTTCCAACATCTACCGTGACCGCGTGCTGAAGCGTGGCAAGGGCCAGGAAGTCTGGGGCTGGGGCACGGCCTATGGCAAGCCCGAGAAGCAGCAGGGCGCGCCGCAGACGGGGGGCAAGTCGTGAGGCGGCTGCTGGCGATCGCGGTCGCCGCGGGGCTGGCCGGTCTGGCGTCAGGATGCGGAGAGAGCACCCAGGTCACGGTCTACAAGCAGGGCAAGTACCAGGGCAAGCCGGACAAGCAGCCGTGGGAAAACGATCAGTTCAAGGGTGACCGGGCGGCCTGGGAGAAGACCATCAAGGCGCGCAACGACGGCCAGAACGAATACACGCGGCTCACCGCCCGGTAGAGCAACTGGAGGAGGAAGGCATGCAGGGCAATCGCGCATGGCGCTGGGTGGCGCCGCTGGTATTCATGCTTGCTGCGTTGCTGCCGCAATCCGCGGCGGCGCAAGGCAGCGCCAAGGAGCAGGCCGACCGCCAACAGACCCAGCCCCTCAACAATGCGCCGGTCTGGCGCGACGTGCGCAGTGGCGAAAACCCGTACCAGACCACCCAGGTACGCGGCATAGAAACCACCGTGCTGGTGCAGACCGAAGGCGAGATCTGGCGTCAGATTCGCAACGGCCCGATTACCGTTTACGGCGGCTGGTTGATCCTGATCGTGGCAGCGGCCATCGGGCTTTTTTACTGGCGCAAGGGCCAGATCAGGCTGCACGGCAAGCCGACCGGCAGGAAGATCGAGCGGTTTACGGCGTGGGAGCGCGTCCTGCATTGGACCACCGCGATCAGTTTCGTGATCCTGTCGGTCAGCGGACTCGTCATCCTGTTCGGCAAGTACGTGCTGTTGCCGCTGTTCGGCTATACGCTGTTTTCCTGGCTGGCGATCCTGTCCAAGAATCTGCACAACTTCGTCGGGCCGCTCTTCGTCGTTTGCACGGTCCTGATGTTCCTCACTTTCGTCAAACATAACCTGCCCCGGCTCTACGACCTGCAATGGTTTGCCAGCGCCGGCGGTCTGTTCACCGGCAAGCACGTGCCGTCGGGCAAGTTCAACGCGGGCGAGAAGAGCTGGTTCTGGTTCGGCGTAACGCTGCTGGGCATCGTGGTGAGCGTCACCGGACTGATTCTGGATTTCCCGAATTTCGCGCAGGGGCGCGAGCTGATGCAGCAGGCGAACGTGATCCACGCGATCGCCGCGGTGCTGTTCATGGTGATATCGCTCGGCCACATTTACCTCGGCACCATCGGCATGGAAGGCGCCTACGACTCCATGCGCGACGGCTACGTGGACGAAACCTGGGCTAAAGAGCACCACGAGTACTGGTACAACGAGATGAAAGGCCGGGGCGGTACGGCGGGCGGAACCGCATCCGCCGCACATGCGTCGGCCATGAAGGAGGGATGGAAACTATGAAAGCCCCGAAGTTCTGGATGGTGGTCCCGGCGCTGCTGATCGGCGGCGCGGTCGGCCTGGCTTCCGCCAAGCTGCCGCAGGCGCCGATGGACGACGCGGCCAAGGCCAAGGCCGCGGAAGCCAAGGCCAAGGCGGCCGAGGCCGCGAAGAAGGCGCGTGCGGACGAAGAGAAAGCGATGGACCGCGCCGTCGAGCGCTACAAGAAGGAAAAGGGCATCAAGACCGCCGCTGCGGCGCCGGCCAAGAAGAAATAGACGATCTTCCGCAGTACAAACGCCGTAAAAAGCCCGGGCATCCGCCCGGGCTTTTTATTTCAGGATTCCGGTCACGCAACCGTGACCGGAATCTTGCCGATGCGGGCACGCCATTCGCGCGGGCCGCTTTCGTGGGCAGCGTTGCCGGTGGTGTCCACGGCGACGGTGACGGGCATGTCTTTCACCTCGAATTCGTGGATCGCTTCCATACCGAGGTCCTGGAAGGCCAGCACGCGCGAGGCGCGGATCGCTTTCGAAACCAGGTAGGCCGCGCCGCCCACCGCGATCAGGTGGACGCCCCTATGGCGCTGGATGGCCTCGATCGCCTGCTTGCCGCGCTCCGACTTGCCGATCGAGCCGAGCAGGCCGGTTTTTCCCAGCATCGTGTCCATGAACTTGTCCATGCGGCGCGAAGTGGTGGGGCCGGCAGGGCCGACCACCTCGTCGCGCACCGCGTCCACCGGTCCGACGTAGTAGATGAAGCGGTTGGTGATGTCGACCGGGAGTTTCTCGCCCCTGGCGATCAGGTCCGCCAGGCGCTTGTGGGCGGCGTCGCGGCCAGTGAGGATCTTGCCAGTCAACAGCAGACGGTCGCCGGCCTTCCACGTCGCTGTTTCAGCCTTGGTCAAGGTCTCGAGATCGACGCGTTTCGCGCCGGTGGCGAGATCGACCGACAGCTTGGGCCAGTTCTCCAGTCCCGGCACTTCGAGCCGCGCGGGACCGCTGCCGTCGAGGTGAAATTCGACGTGGCGGGTCGCGGCGCAATTGGGGATCACAGCCACGGGCAGGGACGTGGCGTGGGTCGGGTAATCGAGCACCTTGATGTCGAGGACGGTGGTGAGGCCGCCGAGCCCCTGGGCGCCGATGCCCAGTGCGTTGACCTTGTCGAAGATCTCGATACGCAGCTCCTCGGTCCGGTTTTTCGGGCCGCGCGCCTTCAACTCGTGCATGTCGAGCGGTTCCATCAACGATTCCTTGGCCAGCATCATGGCCTTCTCGGCGGTGCCGCCGATGCCGATGCCGAGCATGCCGGGCGGACACCAGTCGCCGCCCATGGTCGGCACCTGCTCGAGTATCCAGTCGACGACCGAGTCGCTCGGGTTCAGCACGGCGAAGCGCGACTTGTTCTCGGAACCGCCGCCCTTGGCCGCCAGCCTGACCTCGACCCGGTCGCCGGGCACGAGCTCCATGTGCACCACGGCAGGGGTGTTGTCGCGGGTGTTCTTGCGGGTGCCGGCGGGGTCGGCCAGCATCGAGGCGCGCAGCGGATTGTCCTTGTTGGTATAAGCGCGGCGCACGCCCTCGTCGACCATCTCCTGCACGCCCATCTTCGCGTCCCAGCGCACGTTCATGCCGACCTTGACGAAGGCGACGGCCACGCCCGTGTCCTGGCATACCGGGCGGTGTCCTTCGACCGCCATGCGCGAATTCATGAGGATCTGGGCGATCGCGTTCTTGGCCGCGGGCGACTGCTCGCGTTCGTAGGCTTCGCCCATCGCCTTGATGAAATCCACCGGGTGGTAGGTGGCGATGAACTGAAAGCCGTCGGCGATGCTCTGGATGAAGTCTTCCTGCTTGATGGTGGTCATGGTGGGGATCGAGGATTCAGGATTGAGGATTGAGGGCCGGGGCGCGGCGCGCTCAGATGACGCCTTCCAGGACTTGAACGTCGACGAGCGTGCCGGGAGTCACGTTCCCCTGGTCGGCGGGGAGAATGATGAAACAGTTTGCTTCCGACATGGAGCGCAGGATGCCGGAGCCCTGCTCGCCTGTAACCCGCACGCTCAAGGTTCCGTGCGCATCGCGTTCGAGTATCCCGCGTTGAAATTCAGTCCGTCCCGGCGCTTTCTTGAGGCTGGAGGCGCACGGAACCTTGAAAGTGGGAAGCAGCGGGATCGGATCCACGCCGGAGAGCTTGAGCAGCGCGTCGCGCACGAACTGGTAGAACGTGACCATGACCGACACCGGGTTGCCGGGCAGGCCGAAGAAATGCGCCGCGCCAATCTTGCCGTAGGCGAGGGGGCGGCCGGGCTTCATCGCGATCTTCCAGAACACCACTTCGCCGAGCTTGCCCAGCAGGTCCTTCACGAAATCGGCCTCGCCGACCGAGACCCCGCCGCTGGTGATGACCACGTCCGCTGCCGAGGCCGCGTCGCGGAACGCCTTCTCCAGCAGCGCGGGATCGTCGCGCACCACGCCCATGTCGATGACCTCGCAGCCCAGCCGGGTCAGCATGCCGTGGATGGTGTAGCGGTTGCTGTCGAAGATCTGGCCTTCCTTGGGCTGCGACCCGATGGAGACCAGCTCGTCCCCGGTCGAGAAGAAGGCCACGCGCAGCTTGCGGTAAACGGTGACTTCGCCGATGCCCAGGGATGAAATGAGCCCGATCCCGGCGGGGCGCAGCGGCAGGCCGCGCTTCAGAGCGATCTGCCCCGTGGCGAGGTCCTCGCCGGCCTTGCGCAGGTGCTGGCCTTGTCTGTGACCGCCGCCGATGGCGACGCGATCCTTGTCGGCCCTGGCGTGTTCCTGCATCACGATCGTGTCCGCGCCCTGGGGAACGACACCCCCGGTCATGATGCGCACGCATTCGCCGGTCTTCACGCTGCCCTGGAATGGCACGCCGGCAAAGGAGGTGCCGGTGAGCTTGAGCGTGACCTCGCCTTCGCTCTTCAGGTCGGCAAAACGCACCGCGTAGCCGTCCATCGCGGAATTGTCGTGAGCGGGTACGTTGAGGGGGGAGACGACGTCTTCCGCCAGCACCCGGTCCAGCGCGGCGCGCACGCCCACCCGCTCGGTCGTGGCGACCGGGTTGAGAAATCGCGCGATCACCTCGCGCGCCTTTGCGACCGGCATGGAATTCGGATCGTAATCATCCGCGCAACTGATCGCGCGCGCGTCCCTGACGGGTTCATTCATACAGAGTTTTCTCCGGGCCCGGGGCATCCTGATGGCAGGGCTGATTCTAGCCCAGTGGGCCCGGCGGGGGTAATCCCGGGACTGATTCAGCTTGCGCTGAGCGCTTCGCGCACGGAAAGGATCTCTCCCATGCCTTTTTCCCCGTAGCCGGGGAGGGCGGCGATGCGCTTGAGGAATGCAGGCCCTTTCATTTCATCGAGCAACGCGCGTGTACCGGGTCGCGCGAGCGTGGTCGCGCGTACCGCCAGGAAATACCGTTCCGTCGCAAGGGCGATGAATTCCAGCCCGTGCTGGCGCGCGGCTGCCTCGATGCCGAAACCGGCGTCGGCCATGCCGCTCGCGATGGTCGCTGCAACCGCCGCATGCGTGAATTCCTCCGTCGTATAGCCTTGTATGGCCGCGGAGTTCACGCCCGCTTCTGCCAGCAGCCGGTCGAAGCAAAGACGCGTTCCCGATTGCGGCTGACGGTTGACGAAGCGCACGCTCTTTTTCACAAGGTCGGCCAGTCCCAGCAGATTTTTCGGATTGCCCTGCGCCACCATAAGTCCCTGGTTGCGGCTCACGAAACGGACGAGACGCAGTCCGCGCGAACGCAGCAGGGGGCGGTAGGGGGCGAGCTCGGCGCTGTCGATGCGGGCTTCCGGCATGTGGAAACCGGCCACGTCGCATTCCCGGCGGGCCAGGCTCGCGAGACATTCGAGGCTGCCGCGAAAATGCAGCTCGACCGGGTTGTCGCGTGCCAGCAGACAGTCCCGTAGCTCGGACAGCGCGTAATCGTGACTGGCGTGGATCACCAGCGGCATGCCGCGCGGGGCATCCAGCGTGAGCGGCGTCGCACGCCCGAGTGCGCGAACGGTCGGGGCCAGTTCCAGCCCGATTACCCGGGCTGCAACCTCGTCGGCTTCCAGCAGCCTCTCTGCGAACGGGCTAAGCCGTGTGCCGCGACCGCGGTCCATGGCGACCAGAGAGCGGCCCAGCATTCGCTCCATCTTCCCGATCATCCCCCACGCGTGTCGATAGGACATGCCCAGTGACGTCACGGCCTTGTTGAGGGAACCGGTTTTTTCAACCGCACGCAGCAGCGGCAGCAGGCGCGGGTCAATGGCCTTGTCCTCCGCCATCCAGCGGATCACGGGGACAATCGCACCATATGCACTAGATGACATAAGTAGATATATTTCTCAATATTGAATAAGCTCAACTTCTGTAATTTATATATATGCTTATAAAAGCATAACACGTTCCATGAGTGAGACTCTGGCGGCAGTTATTGAAGCCGGCCGGATGATCGCCCGGTTCGACAACACGCTCTTCGATATCGTCTTGCTCAGCCTGCGGGTGAGTCTGACCGCGGTATTGCTGGCCAGCGCCATCGGGTTGCCTCTCGGCGCGGCGATAGCGGTGGGGCGCTTCCCGGGCCGGCAGGCGCTGATCGTCATCCTGAACGCGTTGATGGGCCTGCCGCCGGTGGTGGTGGGCCTGCTGGTCTACCTGATGTTGTCGCGGGCGGGGCCGCTCGGCCAGTTCGGCATCCTGTTTACGCCCGCCGCGATGATCGTTGCGCAGACGATTCTGATCGTGCCCATCGTCGCGGCCCTGTCGCGACAGGTGATCGAGGACGCCTGGCAGGAATATCGCGAGCAACTGCGCTCGCTGGGCGCGAGCCAGCTTACCTCGGCGCTGACCCTGCTGTGGGATACCCGTTTCTCCCTGGTGACGATCGTGCTGGCGGGATTCGGGCGCGCCGCGGCGGAAGTGGGCGCGGTCATGATCGTCGGCGGCAACATCGACGGCGTCACGCGCGTGATGACGACCGCCATCGCGCTCGAAACCAGCAAGGGCGACCT
>CAZOQY010000156.1:0-1751 GCA_964581835.1 uncultured Streptomycetaceae bacterium
TCCCCGCACCGCCAGGTACAGCTCGAGGTCGAGCAGTTCCTGGGCGCCGTACGGCGGCATCTCCGCGCGCAGGCCGAAGAAGCAGGCGCGGATGCGCCGCGCGAGCGAGCCGGCCGCCTGCCATCCCAGGCGATAGGCCGGGTAGGCGTTGCCGTGGCCCTGGCTGATGGTCTCGCCCAGCAGCTGCTTTCCCCAGTTGCTGTCGTGGCAGTGCGTGCAGGCGAGGTTCATCTGCCCGATGCGCGTCCGGTAGAGCTCGCGCCCGCGCTCGAAGTTTTCCCGGCTCCGCGGCTCGACGCCGACGGCGACCGGCATCCCGCGCGACTGGTGGGCGACGTAGGCGGTCAACCCGAGCAGCTCGTCGGACTCCTCCCTGAAAGCCGCCGCTTTCTGGTTGCGGTCGCGGCAGATATTGACGCGCCCCGCGACATTGACGAGCCGCCCGGCGGCCTCGTCCACGCGCGGGTAGCGCGCGGCGACGCCCTTCATGCTCTTCGCGGCATCGCCGTGGCAGGCCGCGCAGGCCTGCCCGGTCGCGCCCGCCGGCTCGCGCCATAACTTCTCTCCGCGCGCGACCCACAGCATGCCGGGATTGGCGAAATCGTCCGCCTGCAGTTTTCGCGTGTCATCGCTTGCGAATTCCGTCCCGGACTTCAACGGGACCGGTTTCTGCGGCTCGGCGCCATGACAAACGGCAACGAGAAGCAACGCCAGCAGCCAGCCGACGTGTTTGCGGGCGCCGCAGAAACCGGAAAATGAAAAGCAGGACAAGCCGACGTGTTTCATCAAATTACGGTAATCGCGGCACGCTCGGTGCCGCGATTACCGTTGTCGTCGACCCACTCGAAGACGAACTCGCCGCTCGCGTCGGCGACGGTGTAGAACTGCAGGTAGGGATTGGCGGCGACGCCCGAGCCCAGCTCCGCGGCGAACACCTCGGCGCCGTTGTAGCGCACCCGCAGGCTGTGAATCACGTTCTTCGGGATCGCCCGGCCCATCAGGTCGAAGCGGAAGCCGGTCTCCATCGGGTGCTGGATGGCGATGCGGATCTCGATCGCCTCGCCGCGCTTCGCGCGGGCCGGGAGCTGAACGCGTGCCAGCGCCATCGCCCTAGCTCATGTCCAGGCAGGCCGACTCGGTGACTTCCACCTCGGCGCTGCCCGACCAGAACGAGCCGTCGGAAAGCTGCGCGATGACGAGCACGCGCTGAGTGCCGTTCAGGCGCACGCGCGTCGCCACCTCCGCCCGCCCCGATTGCGGGCCCAGCCGGAACGTCGCCATCAGCGGGCGCGGGTTGCGGTCGGACAGCAGCGTGATGCTCTTCACGTGGTCCGTCGCGGTCATCGGGCTCGCCACGCTCACCCTGAACGGCACCGAGTGGCCGTTGTCGGCGAGCCGCGGCGTGTCGACCGTCACGCGCCCGGCGGTGACCGGCTTGCCGCCGGTAAGCTTTTGCACCTGCTCGGAAACAGCGTCGGCGACGGCCTCGACCTGCGCGTGCGCCGGGCGCGGACGCGCGAGCGGCAGCGCCGCGAGGCCCGCCAGGACGGAAAGAAAATGCCGGCGCGCGCGCATGGCGTTCAGCGCAGGGTCCGCAGGTAGGCCACGGTATCCTCGACCTGCTGCGCGGTCAGCACCGGCTTGTCGCGCCACTCTTTCGCCACGCGGTTCAGGCCCTCGACGCGGTAGTAGGCGGGCATGATGGAATCGGGGTTGAGTCGCAGGGAATCGGCGATGCGCAGCCGCAGTTG
>CAZOQY010000156.1:1851-7558 GCA_964581835.1 uncultured Streptomycetaceae bacterium
GAGAACACGGAGTTCCCGGAGAAAATCCGATTTCGCCAGAGTCTTTTCCCCTGAAAAATCTTCTCTGTGTTCTCTGTGCTCTCTGTGGCTGATTATGATTTACACGAGCGTGAGCCCGTGATTCTTCAGCGGCAGCGTGCGCACCGGCTTGCCGGTGGCGGCGTAGATCGCGTTCATCACCGCCGGCGCCGCCACGCAGATCGTCGGCTCGCCCACGCCGCCCCAGAAGTCGTAGGTCGGCGCGATCACGGTCTCGACCTTCGGCAACTGCGCGAGCCGCGCGATCGGGTAGTTGTGGAAGTTGAGCTCGTTCACGCGCCCCCTGGCGACCGTCATCTCGCTCTGCAGCGAGTCGAAGCCGTAGGCAACCGACCCTTCCACCTGCGCCGCGACCGTGGCCGAGTTGACGAAGTGGCCGCAGTTGGTCGCGAGCACCATGCGATGCACCTTGACCTCGCCCTTCGGGCTGACCGAGACCTCGGCGACCGCCGCGGTGTAGCTGCCGTAGCCCATGAACTGCGCGATGCCGCGGTGCACGCCCCGGGGCAGCGGCTTGCCCCAGTCGCCCTTCTCAGCCGCGGCGTTGAGCACGCCCAGGTGCTTGGGGTGGTTCTGCATCAGCGCGCGACGGAATTCGAGCGGGTCCTTGCCGGCCGCCTTCGCCACCTCGTCGAGAAAGCATTCGAGGTAGATGGCGTTCTGGTTGGTGTTGACGCCGCGCCACGGCCCGACCGGCAGGTGAGTGTTGCGCATTGCGTACTCCACCAGCAGGTTCGGCACCGTGTAACCGAGCTGCGCCTCGTGCGGTTGCTGCCAGTAGCCCTGGAGCTGGCGCCGGTCGCGGCCGTCCTTGATGTTGTGCGGCGCGAGGTGGGCATTGATCGACTGGCCGGCGAGACGGATGTGCAGCCCGGTGAGATTGCCGCTGGCGTCGACGCCGGCCGAAAGCTTGCACAGCCCGATCGGACGGAAGAAGTCATGCGCCTGGTCTTCCTCGCGGCTCCACAGCATCTTCACCGGCACGCCGGGGAACTGTTTCGCGATCGAGGCAGCCTGGCGCACGTAGTCCTGGGTGCCGCCGCGCCGTCCGAAGCCGCCGCCGAGGCCGTGGTTGTAGGCCTCGCACTGCGCGAGCGGCAAGCCCGACGCCGACGACAGTGCCGCGAGCGAAGCTTCCGCGTTCTGGCTCGGCATCCACACCTCGGCCTTGTCCGCGGTGACGCGCACCGTGCAGTTCATCGGCTCCATGCAGGCGTGCGACACGAACGGGGTGAAGTAGGCCGCCTCGACCTTCTTCGCCGCGCCGGCGATCGCCTTCAGCGCGTCGCCGTCGTTGATGTCGGCGAACACGTTCTCGCTCGAGGTCAGGCCCTCCTTCAGCCGCTCCATGATGGTCGCGCTCGACTGGTTCGCCGCGGCGCCCTCGTCCCAGACGATAGTCAGCGCATCGAGCGCGCTCTTCGCCCGCCACCAGGTATCGGCGACCACGGCCACCGTCTTGTCATCGACGCGCACGGCGCCACGCACGCCGCGGCGGCTCTTGATCGTGGCATCGTCGAAGCTGACCAGTTTGCCACCGTAGACCGGGCAGGCCTTGACCGCGGCATGCAACATCCCCGGCAGCTTGAGATCCACCGAGAACACGTGGCTGCCGTTCACCTTGGGCGCCGTGTCGAGGCGCTTCATCGGCTTGCCGGCGACCTTCCAGTTCTTCGGGTCCTTCAGCTTGATGCTCTTCGCGTCCGGCACCGGCAGCTTCGCCGCCGCGGCTGCAACCTTGCCGTAGGTGGTCGAGCGGCCCGAGGCGGCATGAGTGATCACGCTGTTGGCGGCGGTGAGCTCTCCCGCCGGCACGCCCCATTCGTTCGCGGCCGCCTGCACCAGCATCATCCGCGCCGCCGCGCCGCCCTGGCGCACGTACTCGTGCGAATCGCGGATGCCGCGACTGCCGCCGGTCGCCATGTTGCGCCAGACGCGCTTGCGCGCGAGGTTCTGCCCGGCGGTGATGGGCTGCAGCGTCACCTTGTTCCAGTCGCACTCGAGTTCCTCGGCGACGAGCTGGGCGAGACCGGTATGCGTGCCCTGGCCCATCTCCGCGCGCGCGATGCGGATGGCGACGGTGTCGTCCGGCCGGATGACGACCCAGGCGCCCAGCTCGGGATCGGCGGCCTGCGCCTGCGCCGTACCGCTGCCTAACGGGATGCCGAGGCCGAGCGCGAGCCCGCCGCCCGCGGCGGCCGAGCCGACGATGAACTGGCGGCGGGAAAGATTCGGGGTGCTGCTATTGGAAGTCTTTTTCATGTGCACTCTCCTCGCGCCCTAGGCCTTGGCCGATTCGCCGGCGGCGGCATCGACCACGTGGATGACGGAACCGCCGCCCTTGCCCGTGCCGGCGGCGAGATGGATGGCCGCGCGGATGCGCTGGTAGGTACCGCAACGGCAGATGTTGGTCATCGCCTCGTCGATGTCCTTGTCGGTCGGCTTCGGATTCTTCCGCAGCAGCGCCACCGCCGCCATGATCTGCCCGGACTGGCAGTAGCCGCATTGCGGCACGTCGAGTTCCACCCAGGCCTTCTGCACCGGGTGCGAGCTGTTGGCCGACAGACCCTCGATGGTCACCACGCGCTTGCCCACCACCGCCGCCGCCGGCAGCGAACAGGAGCGCACCGGCTCGCCGTCGAGGTGCACCGTACAGGCGCCGCATTGCGCAACGCCGCAGCCATACTTCGTGCCGGTCAGGCCGACCTGTTCGCGCAACACCCACAACAGCGGCGTGTCGGGCTCGACGTCGATCTGCTGCGAGCGCCCGTTGATATTGAGCTGGACCATGCTGATCTCTCCTTTGGGTATGCGGATAACTGACGTTCTGTTATTGGTTTGCGGGAAGGTTATGCCGGGGATGCGGCAGGGTCAAGCCGGCCGTGGTCCGCGCTCAGACGACGGCTCAGGTCACTGTAATCGGCGCGGATTCGGTCACGACGAGGCCCTTGTCGCCGGTCCACCGGAACGCGATCGTGCCGCTCTCGGTCGCGACCGTGGTGAACGTGAACAGGGGGTTGGCGGCAATGGAGGGGTGAAACTCGGCGCGCATCACCTCCACGCCGTTATAGGTGCAGACGAACTGGCGAATGATGTCGCGCGGGATCAGCTCGCCCAGCTGCGTGCGCCGGAAGCCGGTCTCCATCGCATGGCGCACCAGCGCCTTGATCTCGATGACCTCGCCGCGCTTGGCGGTCGCGGGCACGCTGACGACGGCATCGGCCATCTAGATGAGCCCCTCTTCGAGGCAGGCCGACAGCGTGACCACGACGTGCATGCTGCCCGACCAGAAGCTGCCGTCGGAGAACTCGGCGATTGCCGTTACCGTCTGGGTATCGGCGATGCGCACGCGCGTGGCGAGCATCGCCCGCCCCGCGCGCGGGCCGAGCCGCGCGCTCACCACGTTGGGCAGCGGGTTCTTCTCGGTGAAGACGTGGATCGCGCGGACGTGGTCGGCCGGCGTCATCGGGCTCTCGACCGTAACCGACAGGGGCACCGAGTTGCCGTTCTCGATCAACGGCGGCAGGTCGAGCCGGACCCGGCCGGCGCGCACCGGCGCGCCGCCGGTCACCTGCCGGATCGCCTCCGCCATCTCGGCGGGCGTGGCGTGCGCCTCGCGCGCGAGCAGCACAAGGGGCACGCCGGCGGCGAGGCTGCCGGCGGCGGCCAGAAAACGCCGGCGCGCATTCACTTCATGGTCACCTGAAGGCCGCCTCGCGGTCACCCCGCGGTCACCTGCTGCCGGTCCGCCTAGACCAGCTCGATGCCGTGGTTCTTCAGCGGCACCGAGCGGATGCGCCGGCCGGTCGCGCGGAAAAACGCGTTCAGCACCGCGGGCGCGGCGACGCAGATGGTCGGCTCGCCGATGCCGCCCCACACGGATCCGCCGGGCTGCAGGATGATGGTCTCGACCTTCGGCATCTGCGCGATGCGCATCGAATTGTAGGCATGGAAATTTTCCTGCTCGATGCGGCCGTCCTTGACCGTGCATTCCTGCATGAACAGCGCCGACAGGCCGTAGACGAACGAGCCCGCCACCTGGCGCTCGATCTGCGCCGGATTCACCGCGTAGCCGCAATCGGTGGCGGCGACGATGCGGTGTATCTTCACCTTGTTGCCGCCCTGCACCGAAATCTCGCACGCCGCCGCGACATAGCTGTCGAAGGCCTTCATCTGCGCGATGCCGCGATGCTGGCCGCGCGGCGCCGGCTTGTCCCAGCCGATGCCTTCCGCCACCGCGTTCAGCACCGCGAGGTTGCGCGGGTATTTTTCCATGAACCTGCGCCGGAACGCGACCGGATCCTGCCCGGCCACGTGCGCCAGCTCGTCCATGAAGCACTCGATGAAGATCGCGTTCTGGTTGATGTTGACGCCGCGCCAGAAACCCGGCGGCACGTGCGTGTTGCGCATCGCGTGGTCGATCAGCAGGTTCGGGAAGGTGTAACCGATGGCGTGCTCGCCGGCATCGGCCACGCCCTGGAAAGAAAGCGGGTCGCGCCCGCCCTGCTTCTCCACGATGGCCGGGCGCACCGCGGCGAGGATCGACTGGCCCGAGAGCCGCATGTGCAGCCCGGTCAGGTTGTTGGCCGCATCGAAACCGCCGGTCAGCCTGCACTGCATGACCGGGTGGAAGCGACCCTGGCGCATGTCCTCCTCGCGCGACCACAGGAGCTTCACCGGCGTGCCGGTCATCTGCTTCGCGATCTGCACTGCCTGGGTGACGTAGTCCTGGAAGGCGCCGCGCCGGCCGAAACCGCCGCCGAGATCGAGCTTGTAGACCTCGCACTTGTCGGCCGGCAACCCGGACGCCGCCAGCACCGCCGCGAACGAGGCTTCGCCGTCCTGCGTCGGCACCCACACCTCGCACTTGTCGGCCGTGTAGCGCGCGGTCGCGTTCATCGGCTCCATGCAGACGTGGTTCTGGAACGGGTAGGAATAGACCGCCTCGACTTTTTTCGCCGCGCCGGCGAGCGCCGCTTTCGCGTCGCCTTCCCGGTTGCCGACGAACGCCTGCTCGGCGTCGAGGCCTGCTTTCAGGATCTCGGCGATCGAGGCGCTCGAGACCTTGGCATTCGGCCCCTCGTCGAAGACGATGGGCAGCGCGTCGAGCGCGGTCTTGGCCTGCCACCAGGTGTCGGCCACCACCGCGACCGCCGTGTCGCCGACCTGCACCACGCGCCTGACGCCCTTCATGCCCGAGACCTTGGCGGCATCGAAGCTCTTCACCTTGCCGCCGAACACCGGGCATTCCTTGATCGCGGCATTCAGCATCCCCGGCAGCCTGAAGTCGAAGCCGTAGACCTGCTTGCCGGTGACCTTGTCCACGGTGTTGAACCGTTTCAGCGGCTTGCCGGCGATCTTCCAGTTTTTCGGATCCTTCAACTGAAGGGTCTTCGCGTCCGGGGCCGGCAGCTTCGCCGCCGCCCCGGCGACCTGGCCGTAGCGCACGGTGCGGCCGGAAGGTTTGTGCGTGATGACGCTGTTCGCGGCGACGCACTCGGCGGCCGGCACCTTCCACTGGTCGGCCGCGGCCTGGGTGAGCATGATGCGCGCGGCCGCGCCGCCGCGGCGCACGTAATCGTGCGAGGTCCGGATGCCGCGGCTGCCGCCGGTCGAGAAATCGCCCCAGACGCGCTTGCGCGCGACGTTCTGTCCCGGCGTCGGGTAC
>CAZOQY010000157.1:0-7553 GCA_964581835.1 uncultured Streptomycetaceae bacterium
TTACCTGAGACGCACTATCTGAGACGCTTTATCTGAGACGCCTTATCTGAGACGCTTCTCTGCAACGGCACGGCCGTTGCCGCCGCGTCAGTCGACGCGCGCCCCGCTGTCCTTGACCGCCCGCCCCCACTTGGCCTGCTCGCTCTTGATGTAAGCGGCGAACTGCTCGGGCGTGCTGGTGGTGATGTCGGCGCCGAGCGCGGCGATGCGGTCGCGCGCATCGGGCGACGTCATCGCTTTCACGATCTCGCCGTGGAGCCGCGCGACGATGTCCTTCGGCATGGCCGCCTGCCCCAGGATGCCCCACCACGAGATGACCTCGAAGCCCGGGTAGCCGGACTCGGCGATGGTCGGCGTGTCCGGCAGCGACGGGGATCGCTGCAGGCTGCCGACGGCGAGCACGCGGACTCTTCCGGCCCGCTGTATCTGCGCGGTGGAAAGCGCCGACGTGAACATCAGCACGACGTGGCCGGCGGCAAGGTCCGCCAGTCCGGGCGCCGCGCCCTTGTACGGCACGTGCACGATGTCCATGCGCGTGGTCTTCTTCAGCAGTTCCATCCCGAGGTGGCCCGCGCTGCCGCTGCCGGTGGACGCGTAGTTGAGCTGCCCGGGCCGCAAGCGCGCGAGCGCGATGACGTCCTTCAGCGAGCGCGCCGGCAGCGAGGGATGGATTGCCAGCGCATGCGGCGAGGAAAACACGAGGCTGATCGGCGCGAAGTCCCGCGCCGGGTCGTAGCCGACTTTGGTGAGGTTCACGCTGATCGCGAGGTTGCCGGTCTGGCCGATCACGAGCGTGTGGCCGTCCGGCGGCGCCTTGGCGGCGAGCTCCAGCCCGATGGTCCCGTTCGCGCCGCCGCGGTTGTCGGGGACGGCCTGCTGCCCGAAGGCTTCGCCGAGCTTCTGGGCGACGTAGCGCCCGCCGATGTCGGTCGCGCCGCCGGGCGGAAAAGGAATGATGACGCGCAGCGGCTTGGACGGATAGGCCTGTGCCACGACCAGGCCGGGGAGCAGCAGTGCGACGACCCCGGCCACGATTCCTGTGCGTGTGCTCATGTGGATCCCCTCCTGCGGGGCATGATGCCACATCTCATTGGTACGGCGTCGCAGATACTGCGTCGCAGATGAATCGTCTCAGATAAAGCGTCGCAGATGAAGCGTCTTCAACAAGCAACGCCCTATCTGAGACGCCTTACCTGAGACGTAGTACTTGAGACGCCTCACCTGAGACGCTTTACCCGGGACGCCTTATCTGAGACGCTGTATCTGCGACGTAGTATCTGAGACGCTTTATACTTGGCTCCGGGAGGAGCCAACAGCATGTTCGACATCCGTTTGTCCGACGAGCAGCGGGAATTCCAGAAACTGGCGCGCGATTTCGCGCAGAAGGAGATCAAGCCGGTCTCGTTCGCCCTCGACCAGGAGCCGAAGTGGGAGAAGCGCGTCCCGATCGATCTCCTGAAGAAAGGCTCCCAGCTCGGCTTCCGCACCTTCGTGCTGTCCGAGGAAAACGGCGGCGCCGGCGCCTCGGACTACCTGACGCAGTGCCTCGTCGCGGAAGAGCTCGCCGCCGGCGACATCGGCACGGCCTACTACTTCATGCTGACGGCGCGGCGCGCGCGCGACTGGTTCGAGCTGCGCATGACGCCCGAGCAGCGGGTCTATTTTCTGCCGAAATTCGTCAGCGACGACCTCTACTTCACCACCGTCGCGATCCACGAGCCGGACACCGACGTCGGCTTCGATTACTACACCGAGACGCCGGACTGGGCCAGGTTCAAGACGCGCGCGGTCGAGCAGCCCGACGGCTCGTGGATCATCAACGGCGCGAAGAACTTCCAGACCGTCGGTTACATGGCGAAGCTGCTGGTGGTCATGGCGCAGACCCCGGACGGCGCCAAGCCGTTCCTGGTCGAGGGCGATTCGAAGGGGCTCGTGCGCCGCCCGATGTCGAAGATCGGCCGCCGCGTGGGCGACAACGCCGAGATCTTCTTCGACGACGTGCGCGTCCCCAGGGGCCGCATCCTGCCGCCGGCGCCGAAACGCGGCGACATGGGCACGCATCTGCCGATCGCATCCCTGACGCTGGGACTCGGCCGCGCGGCGCTGGAGGAAACGCTCAAGTACACCCAGGAGAGGGTCTCCGGCGGCAAGCCCATCATCCAGCACCAGGCGGTGGGTCTCACGATCGCCGACATGGCGATGAACCTCGAGGCGGCGCGGCGGCTGATCTGGACGGCGGCGTGGGTCAAGGACCACCCGGAAGCGATCGCCGACGGCAGCGTCGAGCAGCAGCCTTACGAACTCATGGCGCTGACCTTCACCGGGACGGCGGTGCAGCGGTTGACCGAGCAGGGCATGGAGCTCTTCGGCGGCATGGGCGTGATCCAGGGCATGCCGATCGAGAAGTACGTGCGCGACGCGCTGATCCAGAAGCACATCTCCTTCCCCTTCCCGTCGCGCTTCAAGATCACCGAGGCGCTGGCGGGCTACAAGCGGAAGGTGCCGCCGTTTGTGGGAGTGAACTAGCGACGCCCCGGATGAGGCGTCGTGGATAGAGCGTCGCGGATAGAGCGTCGCAGATACCACGTCGCAGGTGAAGCGTCTCAGATAAAGCGTCGCAGGTAGTGCGCGCCAGAAAACGAAGTTACAAATGCGCCTTGCTTGAGACGCCTCATCTGAGACGATTTATCTGAGACGCTCTATCTGAGACGTAGTACCTGAGACGCCTTTTTCCGGGACGCCTTACCCGGGACGCTTTATCTGCGACGCCTCATCTGAGACGTTTAATCTGAGACGCCTCACCTGAGACGCCTCACCGGCAACGGCCTACGGCCGTTGCCACCCAAGCCAATTGACAATGGCTCCGCCCATCACCAGCTCCTTGTCGCGCCCCTTCAGCCACGGCATCTCCTCGGTGAACATCGTCACGCATTGCCTGTAGGTGCAGGGCATGCGGGTGATGTCGGTGCCCCAGAAGCAGCGTTCGGGGCCGTAGGCGTCGATGATGCGCTTGAGGTAATCGTGGATGTTCCTGTACGGGTAGGGATGGCTCGAGGTGCTCGGCGCGCCGGAGAGCTTGATCCCGACGTTCGGGAGCCGGGCCAGCGCGAGCATGTCGTCGAGGTCGGCGTAGAGCTCGGCGTCCTTCTTTCCCGCCCGGCCGCCGCCGCGGCCGATGTGGTCGATGTGCATCTTCAGGCCGGGATGCCGCTCCGCGATCTGCCCGAACACCTTGATGTTGGCGCCGCTCGCGAGCAGCCCCACCACCAGACCCGCCTTCTCACAGGCTTTCCAGAACCAGTCGAGCGAGCCGTCGGTCCACCAGCCCTTCTCGTTTTCCTGGCTGAAGGTATAGCGAAAACCGAGCATGCCCGGCCGCTCGCGCCAACGGGCGACGACCGCTTCCCGGTCCGGGCGCAGCAGGTCGAAATGCCCGAGGATGCAGAACTGGCCGGGATGCTTCTTCACCGCCTCGACCGCGAGCGCGTTGGCCGGCTCGCCGAACGCGCTGGGCGGATGGATGACCGCGCAATCGACGCCGGCCGTCTTCATCTCGACGAGCGCGTCCTCGGCGCTGTACGTCGGGTTCTGGCGATGATGCGGGCTCATCCTGCCGTTCTGCCAGAGGTGGATCTGTGAATCGACGATCAGCATCTTGCTCCCCCACTAAAAATATTAGATTCGTCGCAGATAAGGCGTCTCAGATGAATCGTCGCAGATACTACGTCGCAGATGAAGCGCATTTTTAACCACGCCTTACCTGAGACGCTCTACCTGAGACGCCTTACCAGAAACGTTTCACCTGAGACGCCCTACCTGAGACGCTCTATCTGAGACGATTCATCTGCGACGCTTTACCTGAGATGCGGGCCACTCAGCCGGATGATGACCCAGCGGCACCGTGGGCCGGGTCCACCGGGGCGGCGTTTCGGAGAGGCGGATCACCGGTCCGAGGTGCTGCAAGCGGCCCATGGGCGTGTCGCTCGTCATAGACCAGCGTTCGATTTCCGCTGGCGTGAAGTCTTTCGGCACGTTCCTGAGCCCGGCCTCCGGCACCTGCCCGCGCTCGACCAGCCAGCGTCCCACCTGCGCCAGCGAGATCCGCACGAGCCAGCTGCCGCCCTCGCGCGTGCGGCGGGCCAGCGCCACCATCGCGCCGAACGCCATCAGGTAGCCGGTCAGGAAGTCGATCGCCGACACCGGGTAGAACTGCGGCCCGGGTTCCGCGCCCGGGAACAGCTCGCCCTGGCGATGCGCGATGCCGCTGACCGACTGAATGACCGTGTCGAAGCCGCGGCGCGACGCCCACGGGCCGACGTGGCTGAACGCGCAGAGCGAGACCACGACGATGCCCGGCCTCAGTTGCGCCAGCGCCTCGGGCGAGAAACCGCGGCTGCCCAGCGTTCCCGGGCGGTAGCCCTGCGAGAACACGTCGGCGTCGCGGACGAGCCCCCGCAGGATTTCCCTGTCCTTCTCCTCGCGCAAATCGAGATGGGCGGAGAGCTTGCCGTGGCCCGTGTCGTATTCCTGGCGGCCGAGGCTCGGCAGGTGCGCTCCGCTGATCTTCAGCACGTCGGCGCCGTGCTCGGCGAGCGTGCGCGCGCAGGTCGGCCCGGCGATGACGCGCGTGAGATCGAGCACCCGGATGCCGGACAGCGGCCGGTCGCCCTCGGGCAGCGCTTCCGGCGCGCTGTCGCCGATCTTCACGATCTCCATCAGCGGCAGCGCGGCCACCGCCATGCCCTGCGGGTGCTGTTTCCATTCCTCGATCGTCCGCACCATTCCGCCGACGCCCTTGGCGGCGACGAGCGCCTCCTCCAGCTCGAGCGCATCCCACTGCGCTACCGCCTTGCGCACGGCCGCGCGGTCCTCAGACGCTCCCAGGAGCTTGAGCGCGGCGGCGCGGTGGTTGGGGAAATTGCAGTGGAGATAGCTCCAGCGGCCGTTCTTCGCCGGGTAGTAGCCCATCACCGGGTTGGCCGCGTTCGACACGACCTCGCCGTCCAGCTTGATGTAATTCCCACTGCGCAGCGAGGCCGTCGCCTGCCGGACGTCGACGGTTATCCCCTGCCTGCGCCCGGTGCGCAGCTCCCACAGGTCGGAGACGGCAAGCCCGGTGGCCGCGAGCGTGGCGGCGCCGGTTTCGCTGATACGGAACGGCGTCTGCAATATCGGATCGGTGCCGCCGGTGAACTCGACCTCGCGGGCACGCGCCTCCGGCCAGCCGGCTATCGGCAGTATCGTGCGGAGGGCATCGTTGCTCATGGCTCGGCTCTTAAAAAAACGTCGCAGATAAAACGTCTCAGATACTACGTCGCAGGTGAATCGTCGCAGATAATACGTCTCAGATGGAGCGCTTTTAGCCAGAGACGCCTTACCTGAGACGTCTCATCTGAGACGCCCTATCTGAGACGCCTCATCTGAGACGCTCTACCTGCCTTACCTGAGACGCGGTTAGCGGCTAAACGCGGAACAACCCGCGTTTAGCCTTGTGCAATCGCTCGAAGCCCGTCTTCGTGACGCGAATCATCTCGCCGACCTGCACCCCGGCCTTCAGATCTTTCGTCACGACGTTGGGCTGCACCACCACCGTCATGTTCTCTTCCAGCGTCAGGTCGGGGAGCTTGCCGGCCATGCGACTTTTCGAGCCGATGATGGGCTGGAAATAGCCGCCGCCGAAGCCGTGCATGAGGTCGTCGCAGATGGTGAAGCCGTTCCGTTCGATCACGCCGGTGGCGTCGAGGATCTCCTGCATCGTGCAGCCGTGCCGTACGACCTTCGTGACGGCGTCGTACGCCGCTTCCGCGGTTTCATGCAAGTCGCGAACAAGCGGCGTCGCGTCCGCGCCCACCGTGTAGGTGCGCAGCACCTGGCCGGCGTAGTCCCACCAGTAGGCGGACAGCTCGCAGAACACCAGGTCGCCCTTCTTCACCTTGCGCGGCGAGTGAATCTGCGGCGGCACGTGGATATGGGGCTTCTTCATGGACGTCAGGCCGATGTAATGGATCATCGTCGTGCCGCCGTGCCTGATGTAGGCGCTCTCGACGATGGCGCCCAGCTCGCGCTCGGTCAGCCCCGGCTTCGTCCCGGCCAGCAGCGCCGCCAGCCCCGCGTCGGACAGCGCGGCGCCGATGCGCAGCCAGTCGATCTCCTCCTCCGACTTGACCATGCGCAGGCGCACGTATTCGGCGTCGAGACCGACCATGGTGAAACGGGCTTCGAGCTGGCGGTATTTCTTCACCACCAGCGGCCCGATGATGCCGACGCGCGCGGCGCCCCGGCGCTTCAGCTCCTCGATCATCTTCTGCAGCCCGCGGTGCTCGCCCCACACCACGTCCATGTGAGCGCCGATCTTCTGCGCCAGCGGGAAATGGTTGACCCACTCCACCGACATCCACATCTTCTCGCCCGGCTTGAAAATCACGTAGGCCTGCACCGTGCCCGGCCAGCCCGTCACCCACTGCGGCGCGTTGCCCGCGCGGTGATCGGTGATCACCAGCAGGTGGTCGAGGTTGTTCTTCTCCATCAGCGCCGCCAGCTTCTTGTGGCGCCGGGCGTATTCCGCGTCGGAGAAGCGCGGGTACTCCTGCGCCATGATGCGCCTGAGCCGGGGCTCAAGCTTCAGAGGCGTGATTCGTGGGTCGTGATTCGTGATTCGACCCTGTCTTGCCTTTCGGCTATCGCTCATTACCTACTTGCTCCTGCGCACGTAATCAGCCAATTCTTCATAAACGCCCCGGCGGTGCCCGACCGCGACGATGCGAATGATTTTTCGCGACCGGTCGAGCGCATAAACGATCCTGTAGCGCTTGACCCGATACTTGAGGAATCCCTCGAGTTCCCGTTGCAGCGGCTCGCCCGCGGCAGAGCCATCACTCAGGGCACGCAGCGCGGCCTTGATGCCGCGTTTCACCTCCGGCGGCAGATGCCGGATAACTTCGGAGATGTGCGGCGGTATGTCCGGACGATATCCGGCCATCAGCGGCGGCGCTTGCGGACCTGGCGAAGCGGTTCTCCGAACACGTCTTCAAAGGAAAGCCCCTTGCCCCCCGCAGCATAGAAGGCGCGACTCTCCTCGATCTGACGCATAAGGCCCGGATCGCTCAGAACATCCAGGGTTTCCTTGAGCCGTTCGAACTCCCCGTAATTCACCAGCACGGCCGCGGGCTTGCCGTTGCGGGTGACGATGACCTCCTCCTCGCGCTCCTCGACGCCGGTCACCAGCTCGGGCAGGCGCGCCTTCACTTCGGAGATCGGCAATGTCTTGGCCATGGAGGGTATTCCGCAAGTTGACCAGAATTCTGGTCAATCATATCCTCCGCCGCCGCACGCGTCCAGCCCC
Source organism: uncultured Streptomycetaceae bacterium (assembly GCA_964581835.1). Lineage (GTDB taxonomy): Bacteria > Pseudomonadota > Gammaproteobacteria > Burkholderiales > SG8-41 > SG8-41. The sequence goes on from CAZOQY010000157.1 coordinate 7,343, forward strand.
CCTGCCGGCCGTCGTCACTTTCCGCGCTGCCGCTCCTCGAACCAGGGATAGGCGTTGGTCTGCGACGCAGGACGCACAGGCGTTGCCGGCTTGACCCACGAGGGGTTCAACTGGGAGAGCGAGGTGATGCCCATCAGGCCCATGGCGGTGCGGATCTCGACGTCCATCAGCTCGAGCATTTTCCTGAGGCCCGCCTCGCCCGCAGCACCCA
>CAZOQY010000158.1:0-7497 GCA_964581835.1 uncultured Streptomycetaceae bacterium
GTGGTCGCCGTCGGAAAGATCCACCAGCTTCACCACGTCCACCAGCTTGTTCAACTGCTTGGTGATCTGCTCGATCACCTCGTCGGAGCCGGCGGTGACGATGGTCATGCGCGACAGCGTCGGATCCTCGGTCGGCGCGACGGTGAGCGACTCGATGTTGTAGCCGCGGGCGGAAAAAAGACCCGCCACGCGCGACAGCGCGCCGGACTCGTTCTCGAGCAGCACGGAAATGATGTGCCTCATACCAGGATCATCTCCGACAGGCCCTTGCCGCCGGGCACCATCGGGAACACGTTCTCGGTCTGGTCGGTCACGAAGTCCATGAACACGAGGTCGTCCTTGCGCGCGAACGCCTCCTTCAGCGCGGGCTCGACGTCGCCCGGCTTCTCGATCTTCATGCCGACGTGGCCATAGGATTCCGCCAGCTTGACGAAATCCGGCAGCGCGTCCATGTACGACTCGGCGTAGCGGTTGCCGTGGAAGAACTCCTGCCACTGGCGCACCATGCCCATGTACCGGTTGTTGAGGTTGACCACCTTGATCGGCAGGCGATACTGCTTGCAGGTGGAGAGTTCCTGTATGCACATCTGGATGCTCGCTTCGCCGGTCACGCACGCCACCGGCGCGCCGGGGTGCGCCAGCTGCACGCCCACGGCGGCGGGCAGGCCGAAGCCCATCGTGCCGAGACCGCCGGAATTGATCCAGCGCCGCGGCTTGTCGAACTTGTAGAACTGCGCCGCCCACATCTGGTGCTGGCCGACGTCGGAAGTGACGTAGGCGTCGCCGCGGGTCACCTTGTACAGCGTTTCGATGACCGACTGCGGCTTGATCACCGGACTGGCGCGGTCGTACTTGAGGCAATCGCGCGAGCGCCATTCCTCGATCTGCGCCCACCAGGCCTTGAGCGCCTGCGCGTCGGGCTTGTCGCGGGCAGTCTCGAGCTGCTTCAACAGCTCGCGCAGCACTTCGCGCACGTTGCCGACGATGGGTATGTCCACCTTCACACGCTTGGAGATGGACGAGGGGTCGATGTCGACGTGGATGATGGTGCGCTGGGCATTGTAGAAATGCTCGGGGTTGCCGATCACGCGGTCGTCGAAACGCGCGCCAATCGCCAGCAGCACGTCGCAGTGCTGCATCGCCATGTTCGCTTCGTAAGTGCCGTGCATGCCGAGCATGCCGACGAACTGGCGGTCGGTCGCGGGGTACGCGCCCAGGCCCATCAGGGTGTTGGTGCACGGGAAACCCAGCGCGCGCGCAAGCTGTGTCAGTTCCTGCGCGGCGTCGCCGAGGACCACGCCGCCGCCGGTGTAGATCATCGGGCGCTTCGCCTGCATCAGCGTCTGGATCGCCTTCTTGATCTGCCCGGGATGGCCCTTGGTCACCGGGTTGTAGGAACGCATCGTGGCGGTCTCGGGGTAGCGGAACTCGGCCCTGGCCGTGGTCACGTCCTTGGGAATGTCCACCACCACCGGCCCGGGCCGGCCGGTGGACGCGATGTAGAACGCTTTCTTCATCGTGATGGCGATGTCCTTCACGTCCTTCACGAGGAAGTTGTGCTTCACGCAGGGGCGCGTGATGCCCACCGTGTCGCACTCCTGGAAAGCGTCCAGCCCGATGGCATGCGTCGGAACCTGGCCCGTTACGATCACCATCGGGATCGAATCCATGTAGGCCGTGGCAATGCCGGTCACCGCGTTGGTGACGCCGGGCCCGGAAGTGACGAGCGCAACCCCCACCTTGTCGGTGGAACGCGCGTAGCCATCGGCAGCGTGTATCGCGCCCTGCTCGTGCCGCACCAGGATGTGCTTGACCTTGTTCTGCTTGAACAATTCGTCATAAATGAACAGGACGGCTCCGCCGGGGTAGCCGAACACGTGTTCGACCCCCTCCTCCTGCAGGCAGCGCACTGTGATTTCAGCGCCAGTCAATTCCATGGCGTAGCCCAAGCGATACGGAAACCCCCAACGTTACCGGTTGCGGCTCCGTTGGTCAAGCAAAATATCCCTTTAAACAGCAGGATAGCGCTCCGGTCCGCAACCGGTGTACGAGCGTTTGCGCCCTGTCGCTGTTTTGCTAAGATGCCCCGGACCCCGGCGGTGGGCGCGTAGGGGCGCGTCCCGCGGGCCGCGTCACCGCAGCAGCCTGCTCCAACGAAGGCGAGCCCACTGGCCACCCACAAAGAACTCTCGGATTTCTTCGCGGAAGTCGAGCGCCGCGCCTACAAGCAAGCGCTGTTCGCGGTGCGTGATGACCACATTGCGCTGGACATCGTGCAGGACGCCATGCTGAAACTCACGGAAAAATACGCCGTTCGGCCCGCCACCGAGTTGCCGCTGCTGTTTCAGCGCATCCTGCAGAACACCATACGGGACCATTACCGGCGGCAAAAAGTGCGCGCGGTATGGACGATGCCCATATCGAGCCTGTTCGGCACCGATACCGATAGTGACGCCGATCCCCTGGAAACTCTGGAAGTGGAAGAAGAGTCCAAGTTCTCGGAACCCCCGGCCGAGCAATTGGAGCGTTCACAAGTACTTGCTTTTATTGAAAAAGCGCTCGAAAAACTGCCGGCGCGTCAACGCGAGGCCTTCCTGCTGCGTTACTGGGAGGAACTAGACGTCGCAGAGGCTGCAGCGATCATGGGTTGCTCGGAAGGGAGTGTGAAAACACACTGCTCGCGGGCAACTCGTGCCCTTGCGGTGGCGCTACAGAAACAGGGAATCAAGCCATGAACCAGCCGGAACACGAACTGGCGAGAAAGATCGTCCAGCACCTCGACCGCGGCACGGAGCAACTCGAGCCGGGCGTGCGCGAGCGGCTGCTCGCCGCGCGCAGGCTTGCCTTGTCGCAACATCGCGAGCAGACCGTGGCGGTGACCGGACTGGCCTGGGCCGGGCAGCTGGCGGCGCGCTTCGCGGAACAGGGAAACGGTGTTCGCTACCTGGTCGCAGTCTCGATGCTGGTTGCCGCGCTGGCAGGCGTGATCATCTGGCAGAACAACGGCGCCTCGAACGAACTTGCCGAAATCGACTCCGGGCTGCTCACCGACGAATTGCCGATCAACGCCTACCTCGACAAGGGCTTCGATTCATGGCTCAAGCGTTCGCCGCGCTGACCGTCTGCCTATGTCTCGCGTTCCCGGTAGCCGCAGCGCAGGTCAATAAGGACAAGGACGCCAGGAAGACGGTCCGGCCCACCTGGTCGGAACTGGCGCCGGCGCACCAGAAAATCCTCGCGCCGCTCGCAACCGAGTGGGACCAGATGGACGCGACCCGGCGCAAGAAATGGGTCGCGATTGCCGAGCGCTATCCCAGGATGAAGCCGCAGGAGCAGCAGCGGCTGCAGACGAATATGGCCGCGTGGGCCAAGTTGAAGCCGGAAGAACGTCGCGTTGCGAGGGAAAAATACCAGACGCTGAAGAAGCTGCCGCCCGAGCAGCGCCGCCAGGTAGCCGCCCAGTGGAAGCAGTACCAGCAATCGCTCGCCGCCCAGCCCGAACTGTCCCCGTCCGATCCGCCGGCGCCGCCCGAACCTCAATCGGCCGAAGCGCCGGCGCCGGCACCGACCTCCGCGGGAACGGCCACCGCCGGGGCATCGGCACCCGCCGCGCCTCAATAACTTCCTGCGCCCCCGCCGGCATGCGCCCGCCCGACGACAGCGGGAAGCCGCGCGCGCCCCTCTCGCGCCGCGCATTGTCCCTGGTCTACGAGACGCTGCTGCTCATTGCGCTCGCGCTCGCCGGCTCGTTGCCCCTGGTGATGCTGACGCATGACATGAACGATGGCCTCGCCCGCCTGTTGCTCCAGGTCTACCTGGTCGCGCTGACCGGCGCCTACTTCACCTGGCAATGGCTGCGCGGCGGTCGCACGCTCGCGATGAAGACCTGGCGATTGCGGGTGGTGACCCGCGACGGCGCGCCCCTGACCTGGCGGCACGCCTTGAAGCGATATTTACTGGCGCTCGCGGGAACGCTCGCGCTCGGCGCCGGATTCCTGTGGGCGCTGCTGGACCGGGAAGGATTATTCCTGCACGACCGGCTGGCGGGCACGAAGATCGTGAGGGATGATTTATGAGGGATGAGGGATGAGGGATGAGGAAAAACCGAACCCGTTTCCTACCGCACTCTCCTCATCCCTCAGCCCTCCGACCTCATCCCTATCTTCGCTCCTGCCACCACATCATGCCCATCGCGACCGCGAGAAAAGTTACCGTGGGCATGAGCGCGCTGACCGCGGGCACCCAGTCGTTCAGCAGCCCGAGATGCGAAAACAGGCGGTTCAAGAAATGGAACGTGATGCCCAGCATGATGCCGGCGAAGATCTTCGCGCCCACCCCGGCCTGCCGGCCCTGAAAATAGGCGAACGGCAGCGCCAGCACCATCATCACGACCACCGCCAGCGGGTAGGTCAGCTTGGTCCATAGCGCGATTTCGTAGCGCAGCGCCTTCTGGCGGTTTTCCTTGAGGTGCTGGGTATAGGAATAGAGATTCCAGGCAGACATCTGCTCGGGCTTCACCAGCAGCACGTTGATGAGATCCGGCTCGAGCACCGATTGCCATCGCATCTCGGCAATCTCCTGAACCGAGGTCTTCATGTCCTCGAAGCGCGTCTGGACCACTTCCTGCAGCAGCCAGCGCCGGTCGCTCTGGTAGGCGCCGCGTTGTGCATAACTGATCGAGCGCAGCCGGTAATTCCTGTCGAAGTCGTAAATCCGCACGCCGCGCAGCGTGGTGTCCGGCAGCACTTCGACCACGTTGATGAAGCTCGTGTCGTCCTTGATCCACAGGCCGGAGCGGAATTCCTGCGCCACCAGGCCGGTGATCGACTGGGAGCGCACGCGCTGAGCGAGCTGTTCCGCCGCCGGCGCGACGAACTCGCCGATCACGAAGGTCAGCACCCCCAGCAGGCTGCCGATCGTGGCGAGCGTCGCGGCGAATCGCGCGGTGGACACGCCCGAGGTCCGCATGACCGTGTACTCCGACCCCGCCACCAGTTGCGCGAGGGCGAACAGCGTCCCGATCAGCGCGGCGACCGGCAACAGCGCATAGACGTGGTCCGGCATGGACAGCAGCACGTAGAGCAGGATGCGGCGCAGGGTATAGGCGCCGCGACCGAGATCCTTGACCTGCTCGACCAGGTCGAAGAACGCGAACAGCATCACCAGCGCCGCGATCACCAGCGCGGTCGCCGCCACGATTTCAGTCGCGAGGTAGCGTCTCAGCGTGCGCACGGCGCTTCTACCTCACCAGCCTGAACAGCGAGAACAACAGGAGGCGCCGGTAGAAAAGCGCCGCCAGCACCAGCAGCATCAGCGCGTGCACGCCGAGCAGGCCCACGGGCAGCGAGATCCGGGATTGCGCGATGGAAGCCTGGGCGATCGAGAGCAGGTTGCTGTAGGCCATGTAGATCAGCAGCGCCAGCACCAGGTTCATGGAGCGCCCTGCCCGCGGGTTGACGAACGAGAGCGGGATCGCCAGCAACGTGAGGATCAGCGCGCTGGCCGGCAGGCCGATGCGCCAGGAAAGCTCGGCCAGGTTGCGCGCCGTCGGGTCGCGCAGCAACTCCAGCGAGGACAGCGATTTGGTGGTGGGCGCGCGGTCCGCGCGGCCGCCGAAGGCATCGACGCGCATGGCATAGCGCTGGAACTCGTAGATCTTGTAATCCGCCGAGCCCGGCTCGCCCTCGTAGCGACGGCCGTTCAGCAGCACCAGGAAACGGTCGCCGTTCTCCGCCGTCTCCTGGAAGCCGCGGGCCGCCACCATGACGCCCTGCTTGCCGTGCTGCACGGAGCTCACGAACACGTTGGCGACTTCGTTCGCGCTGCCCGACACCTCCTCCACGAAGTACACGCGCTGCGCCTGGCGCGACTCGCGGAACACCCCGGGCGAGACCGCCGACACGTCGTCGCGGCTGTCCATCTGGCGCCGCAATTCCTCGCTGTTGGTCACCGCCCACGGCGACAGCACCATCGACAGCAAGGCAATGAGGAAAACGACCGGCGCGGCGAACGTCAGTACCGGCCGTATCCACTCGGTCAGGCTCAGCCCGCAGGAAAACCACACCACCATCTCGGAATCGCGATAGCTGCGCGTCAGCGCCATCAGCACCGCGATGAACAACGTGAGCGAGAACAGCACCGGCAGGTAATTGATGATCGCGAAGCCCATCAGCGCCGCAACGCCGGTGGTCGTGATCGCGCCGCTTGCCGCCTGCCCGAGCAGGCGCACGAGCAGCATGGTGATGACGATGCCGAGCAGCACGAAGAACGTCGCGACCGCGACGGTCGCCAGCTCGCGCAGCAGCGCGTTGCGGAAGATCATCCGGTCAGAATCCGGGGTGAGAACTCACTTTGACTTTTCGCCAAGAATACGCAAATAATCAGTGATCTAACCCGACAGGGAGTGCACAGTGGAATTTAGCATAAATAGCGGCGCACCGCAGACCGGCCGCAACGGTTGCGTGGTCGCGGGCGTGTTCGAGCCGCGCAAGCTGGCCGGCGCGGCCGCGGCAATCGACCGCGTCGCCAGGGGATACCTGACCGACGTCGTGCGACGCGGCGACATGCAGGGCAAGGCGGGCACGACGTTGCTGCTCCACGGCGTGCCCGGCATCGCCGGCCGCGTGCTGCTGGTGGGACTCGGGCCCCAGGCCGGCTTCCGCGAGAAGCAGTACCGCGAAGCGGTTGCCGCGGCCGTTCGGGCGCTGAACGCGACCGGCGCCGAGGAAGCCTCGTTCCACCTGACCGAGCTTGCCGTCGGCCGGCGCGACGCCGCCTGGAAAGTCTCGCACGCGGTGACGGTCGCGCGCGAAGGCGGCTACCGCTTCACCCGGATGAAAAGCAAAAGCGAGGCCGCCGAGCCCGCGTTGAAGCGCCTCACGCTCGCCGTCGACCGCGCGGCCGCGAAGCGCGCGGCCGCCGGGCTCGAGCAGGGCCTCGCGATCGCGCACGGCATGAACCTCGCCAAGGACCTCGGCAACCTGCCGCCCAATGTGTGCACGCCGGCCTACCTGGCCGACCAGGCGCGCGAACTGGCGAAGCGTTACCGCATGAAGGTGACCGTGCTCGAGCGCGCGGACATGGAGCGGCTCGGCATGAACACGCTGCTCTCGGTCGCGCAGGGCAGCGCCCGGCCGCCCAAGTTCATCGTCCTCGAGCACCGCGCCGGCGCGAAAACGAAAAAACCGGTGGTGATCGTCGGCAAGGGCATCACCTTCGACACCGGCGGCATCTCGCTCAAACCGGCGGCCGAGATGGACGAAATGAAGTTCGACATGTGCGGCGCCGCGAGCGTGCTCGGCACGATGAAGGCGGTGGGCGAGATGAAACTGCCGCTCAACGTGATTGGGGTCATCCCGACCACCGAGAACATGCCGGGCGGACGCGCCACGCGGCCGGGCGACATCGTCAAGAGCCTGTCCGGCCAGACCGTCGAAATCCTCAACACCGACGCCGAAGGGCGGCTCATCCTGTGCGACGCGCTGACCTACGTCGAGC
>CAZOQY010000159.1:0-7496 GCA_964581835.1 uncultured Streptomycetaceae bacterium
AACGGTGACTTTCTGCCCGGCGGTGGCGGCCGCGCCGTTGCCGACGACCAGGTCGTCGATGGTCAGGCCGGAGGGGGTGGTGGTCGATGGCATTGCGATCCTTTCTGTCGGTGAGCGGCAATTATCGCTGATATCATCGTTTTTTTTCACCACTTCTTCAGGGAGACACCCATGGCCAAAGCCTACTGGATCGCTTTCTACCGCTCGATCAAGAACCCCGACGCCTTCGCCGCCTACGCCAAGCTCGCGCCGGCGGCCATCCAGGCGCACGGCGGCAAGTTCGTCGTCCGCGGCGCCCCGGCCAGGGTCTACGAGGCGGGCCTCGAGCAGCGCGTGGTCGTGATCGAGTTCGACAGCGTGGACAAGGCGATCGCCGCGCACGACAGCCCCGGCTACCAGGCGGCGCTGGCCGCCCTGGGCAAGGGCTCGGTCGAGCGCGAGATCCGCATCGTCGAAGGCCTGGCCTGAGCGTGGACGACGGACGGCAGACGCGGACGGAAGCGTGACTGGAGAAGCGGCGGGCGCGGCGCCCGTCAAGTTCAGCGCGCGCCCGGAAGCGCAGTGGGCGCTGTGGACCGGTATCGCCGGCGGGCTGGCCGCGGCGGCGGTGTCGGTGTACGCGATCTTCCGCTCGGGCAGTTCCACCGCCGCCATCGGTTTCATCTTCGTGCCGTTCATCTCCGTCCTGGCGATGCTGCCGGCGGCGGTGTGGGGAGTCGCGCTGGGCTGCGTGTGGCTGAGCCTGCGCGGCGCCCGGCGCTACCTGCCGCCGGTCCTGATCGCGGCCTGGGTCTTCGCGCTCGCGGTGCCCGCGGTCGCCGCCTGGGAAGTCTGGCGCGGGCTCGAGCTGCAGTCCGCGGTACGCGCGACGCGGGGCATGACCGCCGGCGGGCTCGACGCCGCTTTCGAGCGCTCGAAGTGGAACCGCGACCGGTTCTTTCTCGGCGTGCTCGCCCAGCACCCGGCGGCGGCGGGCGGCCTGCTCGACCGCATCGCCGCGCTGCCCGACCCCGCGCTCTACGAGCCGATGGGCTCGCTGTGGGACGTGATGGGCGAGAACCGCAAAGGCATCTCCGTGATGCGACTCGTCGCGAACCATCCCAATACGCGCGCCGACACGCTGGCGCGCTTCGCCGCGGGGCCGTGGTCGGACCAGTTGCGCCACGAGCTGGCGCGCAATCCGAACACGCCGCCGGAGGTGCTGCGGCGCTGGTACGATTCCACCGATTACCTGGTGGAGTGGGGGCTTGCGCTGAATCCGGCGACGCCGCCCGCCGTGATGGAGCGGCTGTCCTCGAGCGATAACATCTACACGCGCCTCAACCTGACCTACAACAAGGCGACGCCGCCGGCGATACTGGAGCGCCTGGCGCAGGATCCCGACGAGACCCTCGCGCGCAACGCGCAGCAGGCGCTCGATCGGCGAAAACCCCGATAACAATTCATGACGACGAGATAAGGTGACGCATGTCGAGAAAAACCATTGACGAAAAGACCGTGCGGGATGCGTTGGAGAATGCGTTGGCGACGCACGACCAGGATTTCGGGAAGTTCTTCCTCGCGCGGCTGTTCGGCTGCGAATTCGATTACCCCGACGACGCGTGCAAGGTGTCGTTCGAGGTGAAGGACTTCATGCTGAACCCGCAGGGCGGACTGCACGGCGGCGCCATCGCCTTCGTGCTGGACATCTCGATGGGGCACCTGCTGAAGCAGGCGAGCGGGCCGGGAACGACGCTGGAAATGAAGGTCCAGTACGCGAAGGCGGCGAAGGCCGGGGCGCGGCTCACGGCCACCGGGCGCTTCCTGCGCAGCGGTCGCACCATTTCCTACCTGCGCTCGGAACTGACCGACGAGAGCGGCGAGCTGGTCGCCTTCGCGACCTCGACCTGGATGTCCCTGAAGAAGTGACTGGCGACTCGATGGGGAAAAGGTGTCAGGAACCTTTTCCCGCAAGGGAAGAAAAGGTTCCTGACATCTTTTCCCAACAGAGGATCCCGACCCGGCGACGGTTCTACTGAATGTTGGTGCCCGTCGGCGCGAAGTAGGCCGACGTCGCCGTGCGCGTCGCGCGCCACGGCAGCTCGAGCGTCTTCTCGTGGTTCGGCGGCAGCGACACGCTGGCGGTGCCTTCGATCGCGTCGCCGCGCACCCGGCCGCGGAACACGTGGCGCACGAAGCCGATGCCGTCGATCGTCAGCCCGAGCGCGAACGAGATTTCCTCTCCGCGCAGCTTCACGTCGTGCAGCAGTTCGCGCCGGATGCCGGTGCGCACCACGCCCTCGACCTGCTGGAAGCGCTGCTCCTTGATCGCGGCGTAGGAGGCGCGGCGCCCCTCGATGTTCAGTTCCCAGTTCCAGTAGCCTTCGACCCGCGCCGGCACGATCCACATCGCGACGCGCGGCCCCTCGAGGTCTTCCGCGTCGGGCCGCCACCAGTCGCCGAGGTCCCACAGGTTGGTGATGATGCGCGTGCCGGGGCGCGCCTTCGCCAGGATCACCGGCCGCAGCATGCGCTGGAATTCCGGCCACAGCCACATCGCGATCACCGTCGCCTTGCCGAGGTCGGCGTCGTAGGCGTTCTGGTGGAAGAACTGCACGCGGTCGGCGATGCCGCGCTTCTTCGCAACCTCGTTGGCCTCGGCGACGAGCTTGGCGTCGACGTCGACGCCGAATCCGCGCAGCTTTTTGTTGATGCGCGCCGCGGTCATGACGATGCGGCCGTCGCCCGAGCCCAAGTCGACCACCACGTCGTCGTCGCGGAGGTTGGCGAGCTTCAGCATGCGCTCGACGTTTTCCTGGTCGCTCGGCACGAACGGCGAGAAGCGCTCCTGCGCCCGGGCGGCGCCGGCGGCCAGGCTGAGGACGAGGAGGAGGGCGAGGAGCAGGGTGTGTCGTGGCGATTGCATGGTTTCCGGTCGGTGATGAATTGATGAAGTGATGGAGCAATGGGGCAATAAAGATGGGGCAATAAAAACGGCGCCGCGGGTTGCGCAGCGCCGTTTGTGCTTGCGGTTAAGGCTGTTCGCCGGCGGTCACTGCTTCTCCAGGCCGATTTCCTGGATGAGCCTGGCGTACTTCGCGACCTCGGTGCGGATCAGCGCGCCGAATTCGTCGGGCGAGCTCGCCGCCGCGTCCACGCCGAGCGCGGCGAAGCTCTTCTGCACGTCGGCGAGGCGCAGGATGCGGCCCAGCTCGGTGTTGAGGCGCGAGACCACCGGCTGCGGAATGCCGGCCGGCCCCAGGATGCCCCACCAGCTCGTCATCTCGAACCCCGGCACGCCGGATTCCGCGACGCTGGGCAGGCCCGGGACCAGCGGCGTGGGCTTGGGCCCGGTCACGGCCAGCGCGCGCAGCCTGCCGGCCTGGACGTGCGGCAGCACCACCGCCATGTCGGAAAACACCACGTCTATTTCCCCGCCCTGCAGGGCGGTGGTGATGAACGCCGAGGACTTGTACGGGACGTGCAGCATGTCGGTTTTGGTCATGCGTTTGTAGAGTTCGCCCGAGAGGTGGGAAATGCTGCCCGGACCGCTCGAGCCGAAGGTGATCTTGCCCTTGTGGGCCTTCACCAGCGCGCTGAATTCCCGGAACGTCTTCGCCGGCACCGACGGGTGCACCACCACGATCTGCGGCGCGGTCACCGCCAGGGTGATGGGCGTGAAATCCTTGATCGGGTCGTAGCCCGTCGACTTGTAGATGCTGTTGTTGACGGCGACCGGCCCGACGTTGCCGACCAGCAGATTGTAGCCGTCGGGCGGCGCCTTCGCCGTGACCGCGGCGCCGATGCTGCCGGCGACGCCCACGCGGTTGTCCATGATGACGGGCTGCTTCCACGCTTCGGACAGCCTCTGCCCCAGCGTGCGCCCGATGATGTCGGACGTCCCGCCCGGCGCGAACGGCACGACCATGCGGATCGGCTTGGCCGGGTACTCCTGGGCGGTGGCTGCCGCGGGTGCGAGCGCGTATGCCAGCGCGATACCCAGCTTGGTAACTGCGGCAAGGATTCTCATGGGGTGTTTCCTCCTTTGGTTTAACCGGTCGGGGCCGGCGGGTTCCGGCTTCTTTGGAGGCTAGTCTAGACGAGCGAGCGGGGAACGCAAGCGCAGGCAGGGATGAGGGATGAGGGCGGAGGGATGAGGAAACACCTGGTTGTTGCTGGTACTGCGAACCTTTGATCCGCCGGGCCTACTTCCATAAAAAGGCAGGCGAATGCCGGTTTTTCTCCTCATCCCTCATCCCTCCGCCCTCATCCCTCGAGCGCGCGGCTAGCCGCGGGCGAAGTCGGAGGCCATGACCTCCGCCTTCATGCCTTCCGCCTCGGCGGCGTCGTAGTTCAGCTCGATCTTGATGCCGTTGGGGTCGAGCATGAACAGCTGGTAGAGCGCCTGGCCGCTGGCGCGGCGCTCGTTGAAGGCGACGCCCTGCGCCTTGAGGTGCGCCATCATCTGCTTCAGGCCCGTCGCGCGGAAGGCGATGTGATCGAGCGCGCCGGTGCCGGCGCCGGTGTCCTGCGAGGTGCGGCCGAGATATTTCTTCTGGTTCTCACCCGCGTTCTTCGCGCTCGGGCCGATGTGCACGACGTCCACTTTGCCCGCGTAGAGCCATTTCACGGGAAAGCCGAAGTCGGGATGCGGCCCTTCCTGCAGACCGAGCACCCGGCAGTACCATTCGCCGGTCCTGTCGATGTCGTCGGCTGCAATCAGGAAATGCTCGATATGCGATAGCGGCATGGGTGCTCCCGGCGGGCGAGGGGACGGGAAATTCTAGCATTCGCGGCGGCGCTATTGACACTGCCTGCGAGAAGCCCGAACATCGCCGGCACAATTCATCCGTTCATTTCACTTCGGGAGGGGGCATGAAACGGCTCAAACTCGCGTCCGGCGCGGCCGCGCTGGCGCTCGCGTTCTGTTCCGCCGCTGCTTTCGCGGAAGACATCAAGCTGCGCATCGCGTCTGGACACCCGGCGGTCAACACCTACGTCAACCTGATGCAGAATTTCTTCGTGCCGGAGGTGACGAAGCGCGTCGCCGCCCGCACCAAGCACAAGGTCGAGTTCATCGAGGGCTACGGCGGCGCGATGGTGAAGACCGCCGACACGCTGGAAGGCGTGCAGTCCGGCATCATCGACATCGGCGGCTACTGCTTCTGCTTCGAGCCGTCGAACCTGCCGCTGCAGGCGTTCCAGGTGATGCTGCCGTTCGGCACCATGGACCCCGAAACCAGCGTCAAGCTCGCGCGCGCGGTCTACGACAAGGTGCCATACCTGTCGCAGGTGTTCGAGAAGAAGTTCAACCAGAAGCTGATCGCGCTGATCGCCGACAACGGCTACAACCTCGGCACCTCCTTCGACTGGAACAAGGTCGCCGACCTGAAGGGCCGCAAGCTGGCGGGCGCGGGGTTGAACCTCAAGTGGCTCGAGTACGCGGGCGCAACCCCGGTGCAATCCTCGTTGCCCGAGGCCTACACCGCGATGCAGACCGGCGTCTACAACGGCTGGATCATGTTCCCGTCGGGCTGGGTCAACTTCAAGCTCTACGAGGTCGGCAAGTTCTACACCGAGGTCGGCTTCGGCGCGATTACCTGGCACGGCCTCACCATCAACAGCGCGCGCTGGGCCAAGCTGCCGAAGGACGTGCAGGCAATCATCCTCGAAGTGGCGCGCGAGTACGAGGCGCGCACCGGCAGCGTCAACAAGGAGAACTATCCGAAGCAGCTCGACCAGCTGAAGGGTTTCGGCACCCAGGTGAAGAAGGTGCCGGACTCGGTGCGCGTCGAGTGGGCGAACTCGTTGAAGGGCTGGCCGCAGGAAAAGGCGGCCGAACTCGACAAGCAGGGCCTGCCCGCGAGCCAGGTGCTGAAACTCGCCCTGGAAGAGGCGGAGAAGCTCGGCCACAAGTGGCCGGTGCGCTACCAGATAAAGTGAGCGCAAATCCGGACGCCGCGCGCCGGTTTGCGTCCGCGCGTTCGAACGGGCGGTGCGCCGCCGTTCAACGCGCGGGGCTTCGAACGATAGCCTCGGCGTGCTGATCCGCATCAACGACTGGATCGCGAGGGCGCTGCTGGTCCTTGCGGCCACGCTGGCGTTCCTGCTGTGCTTTCTCGTCTGCGCCGACGTGATCGGGCGCGTCGTCTTCAACGCGCCGGTGAAGGGCACGCCCGAGATCGTCTCGTTCTCCATCGTCATCATCCTGTGGCTGCAGGCGGCGTACGCGATCCGCAGCGGCGGCATGATCTGGGTGGATGCGCTGCACGCGCACCTGCCGGGCCGCGTCCAGCGCGCGTGCGAGGTGTTCGCCGCACTGCTCGGCGTCGCGTTCTTCGGCCTGGTGTGCTGGGGCAGCGTCGACCCCGCGCTCTACGCCTGGACCTCGAACGAGTTCGAGGGCGAGGGCGCGTTGCGCGTGCCGGTGTGGCCGGCGCGCTGGGTCGTCTTCATCGGCAGCCTGCTCGCGACCTTCAATTACCTCCTGATCGCGATCGAGCGCGCCCGCGCGCTCGCGACCGGCGGCGGCCCGCCCGCCGAGTCTCCGATCTCGGGTCATATGGTCTAGGCCGCCCAGGCGCTCATGTTTGGCACCGGGGAAATGCTCGCGCTGCTCGCCGTCATGCTGGTGATGGTGTTCGCCGGCGTGCACGTGGCGGTGGCGCTGGGCGCCGGCGCGGTGGTCGGCATCTACATGATGCAGGGCGACATCGGCGTGGTGCGCACCTTCATCGCCGGCACCGCGTACGAGGCGCTGCGCGACTACGTCTTCGCCGTGATCCCGCTGTTCATGCTGATGGGCGAGTTTCTCGCCAAGTGCGGCGCGGCGCGCGACCTGTTCGCGCTCATCAACCGCCTGATGCGGCGCCTGCCGGGACGGCTCGCGATCGCCACCGTGCTCGCCAACGCCGTGTTCGCGTTCGTGACCGGCGTTTCGATCGCGGCGGCCGCGGCGTTCTCGCGCATCGCCTACCCGGAAATGAAGCGCTACGGCTACGAGCGCAGGTTCTCCCTCGGCTGCATCGCCGGCAGCGCCTGTCTCGGCATGCTGATCCCGCCGTCGGTGCTGATGATCGTGTGGGGCGTGCTGACCGAGCAGGCGATCGGCAAGATTTTCATCGCCGGCATCCTGCCCGGCTTCGTGCTGGTGGCGTTCTACTGCGCCTACATCCTCGGCGTCGCCTGGCTGCAGCCGGAACGGGTCGGCGCGGGGAAGCGACCGGCCGGGGAAAAGCCGGAAGTGGAATTGACCGACGCCGGGTTCCGCGAGGTCCTCGTCAGCACGCTGCTCGTGCTCCTGCTGGTCGCGGCGACGCTGGGCGGCATCTGGCTCGGCTTCTTCACGCCGACCGAGGGCGCGGGAGTCGGCGCCGCGCTCGCGCTGCTTCTAGCCATGTTCAAGGGCATGCGGACGAAAGAGCTGTTCGAGGTGGTGCTGTCGGTCGGCCGCACCTCGGCGCCGCTGCTGCTCCTGCTGTTCTGCGCCCAGCTCTATTCGCGCGTGCTGTCGATGA
>CAZOQY010000160.1:0-7476 GCA_964581835.1 uncultured Streptomycetaceae bacterium
GCGCTAAAAAAAATGGAAAGAATCGAGAAAAAAAATTCAAAGTCAAATCACCGCTGACGTATTCCTGTTTTCGAAAACACAAAAAACACAAACAAACATACCAATCGTCAGTTTGAATTCAATTCGAATCGATTCAAATCAAATCAATTCAATTCAAAACAATTCAAATCGAAATCAAATCAAATCGAAAATCAAATCGAAATCAAATCGAATCAAACCTCGGCGTCGTCGATCCACAAGGGGGTGAGTTGGTTCCTGATTCTGGGCAACCTCAGGTCATGAAAAAAGCAGCTAATGAAACTATGAATGTAGCTTTTAAGGTGACGCCCTTTAAAGTTTCATATGGAAAATATAAAGCGTGGGTGTTGTTAGATAGTGAGCGCTTTGAATATGACTTCCAGATATTACGGAAAAGTTAGATTTGTTTGCATAAATAAAACCCGGCAGATAGCCGGGTTTTTTATTGGAATAATTATTCTTTTTCCTATTTGATCTTGTGTTGATTATTGTTATTTTTCAATATTAATATCAGATAGTTAACATAGGGGCTTGTTATACGAACTTACTACGAACTTACACGGAGCCAGATAAGACAAAAGGCCACGCATCAACGTAATGCCTGGGAAGCTTATTCAACCGCGCCGGCGCGGCTAAGCGTATTAACGATGTCTCGATTCTCACGGGCCCGGGCCAGTCCCAGGGCCGTCTGTCCGTCATGGTTGCGGAGGTTCGGATCGGCGCCATGCTCCAGCAGTAACAGGACCATGGGCAGGTGGCCCTCACGAGCAGCCATCATCAGCGCGGTAGCGCCGTTTGCAGCCTGGGCGTTCGTCTGGGCGCCCTGGCTGATCAGTATGCGGGCGATATCCATGCGGTTCTGTGCCGCCGCATAGGTCAGCGGCGTCCATCCTCCATGGTTGAACTCGGCCCCACGGGCCAGGAGCTGGCGCACGACCTCGGTATGCCCCTGGAACGTCGCCAGCATGAGCGCCGTCTCTCCATAGGCATTGCGTGCGTTGATCCGGGGCTGAGCGCTGAGGACGGTTTTCACCATTTGCGGCTTGCCGTGCCGGGCAGCGAGCATCAGCAAGGTTTCACCGTTCGGTCCCGCCGTGTTGACGTCGACGCCACGCTTCAACAGTTCCGCGACCGTGCGCTCATCATCGTTGTTAACGGCATGGAGCATGTCGTCGTAAACCCCGGCTGCCGCTGCCAACGCCGACAGGGTCAACATATAGACGGCGACCAGTCCGCACCTGAGATCAGGCATGAGGAGTCGGTTCCTTGATATTGAATAATTTGAAGAAATTACGACTGGTTTCCTCGGCTACCCGCTCCATCGGCAACTGCCTCTGGCGGGCCACTTCCTCGGCCACGTATTTGACCAGTCCCGGCTCATTGGTTTTCCCCCGGAATGGAGTCGGTGCCAGGTAGGGCGAATCAGTCTCGATCAGCATGCGATCAAGCGGCACCTTTCTTGCCACTTCTCTCAGCGCCCCGGCATTCTTGAAGGTGACGATCCCGGAGAAGGAAATGTAAAAGCCCAGGTCGAGCGCTCCCCGGGCGACTTCCCAGCTTTCGGTAAAGCAGTGCATCACGCCGCCAGCCCTGTCCGCGCCCTCCTCGCCCATGATGCGCAGCGTGTCGGCCGCCGCCTCCCGGGTGTGAATGATGAGCGGCTTGCCGCATCGGCGCGCGGCGCGGATGTGCGTGCGGAAGCGTTCGCGTTGCCATTCTGTGTCCGTCTTGATGCGAAAATAATCGAGCCCGGTCTCGCCGATCGCCACGATCTTCGGGTGATTTGCCAGCTCGACCAGTTCATCCTCTTTCACGACCGGGACGTCCGGGTAATCCGGATGCACGCCGACGGACCCGTAAAGGTTCGGGTAACGCTCGGCCAGCGCGCGCACTTGTGGAAATTCCTCCAGGGTCACGCTGACGCACAACGCGTGGGTCACCTTGTTTTCGCGCATCAGCGCCAGCGCGTCGTCCACTTTCGCGGCAAGCTCGGGAAAATTAAGGTGGCAGTGCGAATCGACCAGCATCATGCCGCCTTCCCGAAAGCGCGGCCCCGCAACAGCGAGGCGTATGAGAGCAGCAGTTCTTCGAAGAAGAGCCGGGCGTTCAATGGATGCGCGACGATCCGCTGCAACCGCACCACGTGGCGCAGGAAGCGTGTGGCCTCCAGCGGGTCGATCCTGGCGGTCGCAGCGGCAATGGCAGTGGCAAAATCGGGGTTGTAGCGGACCGCTCCGGTCACCTTGTGATTGACGAGATCGTAAGCCCATTTCTGCAGCAGGCCCACGATCAGGGCCGGCGCGTGATCGCGCAGCTGCTCGGCAACCGCCAGGGCATCCAGGCTCCTGCCGCCGATCGCCTTCAGAAATGCGGCGCGCAATTGCCAGTAAGAATCGTCGTAGGCGGCGGCCAGCAACGGCGCGCCGCCGGCCTGGGCCAGCGCGATCTCGGGATTGCCCACACCCTGTTGCTTGAGCCATGCGCTCGCGGCCGCGGCCTCCGGCAGCGGCAAAGCGATCAGTTGGCAGCGACTCTTGATCGTCGGCAACAATTGGTGCCAGCGATGCGTCACCAGCAGGAAATGCGTGCGCGGCGACGGTTCCTCCAGGCTTTTCAGCAAGGCGTTGGCGGCGTTGGCGTTGAGGCTTTCCGCGGGATGAATCAGCACGACCCGGGCGCCGCCGCGGTGAGTGGAAACGTTGATGAAATCGGCGAGCCCTCTCACCTGTTCCACCGGTATCTGCGAGCTGGCTTTTTCCTTTTTCTCGGCGGTCTCGGCCTCGTTGGTCTCCGCGAGGCTCTCGGGTTCCAGGCGGCGAAAGTCGGGGTGGCTGCCCTGCCCCATCCACAGGCAGGCGGTACAACGGCCGCAGGCCGAACCGTCCGCCTCCGGGCTTTCACAGAGCAGTGCACGCGCCAGGGATTCGGCGAAAGCGAGCTTGCCGATGCCCTGCACGCCGCGTAGCAGGAGCGCGTGGTGTAGCTGCCCCTTGCGTTCAAGCAGCGCAGTCCACTCCAATTTGTGCCATGGATAAGTCATATTCAACAATAGGATGAGAATATTTTCTCAAGTTGTTTATGAACATTAGCCAGACTGCCATTGGCGTCGATGACCTGCACCCGCCGGGGATTTTCCCGGGCCCGCCTGAGGTAGGCCTTGCGCACCCGCTGGTAGTAATCCGCCCGCTCGCGCTCGAAACGGTCGGGCCGCTTCTGCCGTCCGGCACGGCTGCGGCCGATCGCCGGGCTGACGTCGAACAGGATCGTGAGATCGGGCTGGAGGCCAGCCTGTGTCCACTGCTCGAGAATGCCGACCTTGTTCCAGTTCACTCCGCTCCCGGCAGACTGATAGGCGTAAGTGGCGTCGGTAAAACGATCGCACAGCACCCAGCGGCCGGCGGCAAGCGCCGGCACGATGATCTTGTCGAGATGCTCGCGGCGGGCGGCGAAAACCAGCAGCGTCTCGGTTTCCGGATGGAGCCCGCGCTTGCCGCCCAGCAGCAGTTGCCGCAGCTTCTCCCCGGTCGCAGTGCCGCCCGGCTCTCGCGTCAGCTTGAGCTTGATGCCATGCTGCCTGAGATAACGGGCAATCCAGCGCAGGTGCGTGCTCTTGCCCGCCCCGTCGATGCCTTCCAGCGTGATGAACTTGCCGCGCACTAGCGTCGCCCCGATCGCTGATATTTTGTCACGGCGCGCTCGTGCTCACCCAGCGTTCGGGAGAAGTACGAGGTGCCATCCCCTCGCGCCACGAAATACAGCACATCGCTTTTCGGCGGGTTCAACGTCGCGGCGATGGCGGCCGCCCCCGGCATGGCGATCGGCGTCGGCGGCAGCCCGGTGCGGGTATAGGTGTTGTAGGGCGTATCCGTCGTCAGGTCGCGCTTGCGCAGGTTGCCGTCGAACGCTTCCCCCACCCCGTAGATCACGGTCGGGTCGGCCTGCAGCATCATGCCCTTGCGCAGCCGGTTGACGAAAACCGCCGCCACCATCGGCCGGTCCTCGGCCCGGCCGGTCTCCTTCTCGACGATGGAGGCCAGGATCAGCGCTTCGTAAGGCGTGGCGAGGGGCACGTCGGGTGCTCGCGCAGCCCATTGCGCATCGAGCTGGGATTTCATCAGGCGATGGGCACGACGCAGAATCAGCAGGTCGCTGCTGCCGTTGCCAAAATGATACGTGTCGGGGAAAAACAAGCCCTCGGGCGATGCCTCCCTGATATCCAGCCGTCCCAGGATGTCCGCGTCCGTCAGCCCCCGCGTCTCGTGCCGGATCGCGGCGTGCTCGTCGAGCACCTTGCGCATCTGCTTGAACGTCCAGCCTTCCGGGAAGGTGATGGACGAGAGCGTCACCTCTCCCTGCGTGATTTTCTCGAGCAGCTGGTATGGGGTAAGCGGCGCATCGATCTCGTAATTGCCGGCCTTGATATTGCCGGCTTCGCCCAGCAGCCGCGCCATCGCCACAAAACGTCCGGGGTGCGTCAGCACGCCTGCGCGCTCCATCTGCGATGCGGCGGCACGCAGACCACTGCCTGCTTTCAGGTCGAACTGCAGGGGCAATGGCGCAGTTTGCATATTTGACATGGCGTACCAGGCAAAAACACCGCAAAAAACCGCCACGCCGGCGAGCAGCGCGCCGAACGATACGCGCAGGATGCGTTCAATCCCCGTCTTCATCGAGCCATTCTCTCACGCGTGCCGCAAGCGCTCCCGGTTTCCAGTTGCGCCCGGCGCATTCCCTCACCGGCCATACGCCGACCACGCTGTTGACGAGCAGCACTTCCTTCGCGTCGAGCAGGCGTGCGCGCGAAACAGGCTCTTCGCGGCAAATCATTCCGTGTCGCTGCGCGGCTTCGACAATACGTTCACGCGTAACGCCCGCCACGCCGCACGTGGCAAGCGGCGGCGTGATCAGCCGGCCATCCTCGGCTATAAAAAGATTAGTCATGGTGCCGCCAACGACATTATCGTCTGCGTCGAGCATCAGGCCTTCCGGCATCGCGGGATCGCTCCATTCCGCGCGGGCCAGCACGTTCTCGAGCCGGTTCAGGTGTTTCACGCCGGCGAGTCGCGGCTGCGACGAAAGCCTCGTGCGGCACCAGTGGACCCGGATTCCATCACGGCCAAACTCTTCCGGATGGTCCGGCACGGGGGCGCTCATGACGACGCGCGTCGGCGACACCGGTCGAGGCGGCGCATAGCCGCGCGCGCCACTGCCGCGGGTAATGATGATCTTCACAACCGCGTCAGCGGATGGGGGCGTGACTTGCGCGATTTCCTCGGCGAGCAGCTGCGCCGACGGGCACGGGAGTGCAAGCGCGGCGCAATCGCGCTCGAGCTTGCGGTAATGCTGCGACCAACAGCGGGGGTGCCCCTGCTGCGACAGCAGGGTGCGGAATACGCCGTCGCCGTAGGCCAGGCCGCGGTCGGTGGCAGCGACGCTGTCAGCTGCGGCGCCGTTGACCAAAATCATGGTGGAGCGCCCGGACAGAGGGCGGAATCAGACTTTTCTGAAAACCAGGCTGCCGTTGGTGCCGCCGAAGCCGAACGACTTCGAGATGGCGACATCGATCTTCATCTTGCGCGCGGTATTCGGGATGAAATCCAGGTCGCATTGAGGATCCTGGTTGACCAGGTTGATCGTCGGCGGCGCAACCTGGTCGCGTATCGCCAGCGCCGTGAACACCGCCTCGATGCCGCCGGCAGCCCCGAGCAGATGCCCGGTCATGGACTTGGTCGAGCTCACAGCCAGCTTCTTCGCATGGTCGCCGAAGCAATTCTTGACCGCCACGGTCTCCGCGACGTCGCCCAGCGGCGTCGAGGTGCCGTGAGCGTTGACATAATCGATCGCGTCGCGGTTGACGCCGGCGTTGCGCATGGCGTTGGCCATGCAGCGCACCGCGCCTTCGCCGTCCTCGCACGGCGCGGTGATGTGATGCGCATCGGCGCTCATGCCGTAGCCCGCCAGTTCGCAGTAGATTCTCGCGCCGCGCTTTTTCGCATGCTCGTATTCCTCGAGCACCAGGACGCCCGCGCCCTCCCCCAGCACGAAACCGTCGCGGTCCTTGTCCCAGGGCCGGCTCGCAGCGGCCGGGTCGTCGTTGCGACCGGACAAAGCGCGCGCGGCGCAAAAGCCGCCGACCCCCAGCTGCGATACGCACGATTCGGATCCGCCGGCGATCATCACGTCGGCATCGCCGTACTCGATCAGGCGTCCGGCTTCGCCGATCGAATGGTTGGCGGTCGTGCACGCGGTGACCACCGCCAGGTTGGGCCCCTTGAGGCCGTACATGATCGAGAGCTGGCCGGAAATCAGGTTGATGATCGAGCCCGGCACGAAGAACGGCGTGATCTTTCGCGGACCGCCCGCGAGGAAAGCGTTGTGGGTATCCTCGATCAGCGGCAGTCCGCCGATGCCGGAGCCGATGCAGACTCCCACCATTTCGCGCGGCTCGCGCTCGAAATCGAGGCCCGAGTCCTTGATCGCCTCGATCGAGGCCGCCAGGCCGTAATGGATGAACGTGTCGAAGCGGCGCGCTTCCTTGGCCGACAGGTACCGAGCCGGATCGAAGCCTTTCACCTCGCCGGCGATCTGCGAGCTGAAGGCGGCCGGATCGAAGCGGGTGATGCGCGTGATGCCGGACTTGCCGGCGAGGATGCTGCTCCAGGCTTCAGGCACCCCGGTGCCGACCGGGGAGACGATACCGAGACCGGTGACGACGACTCTGCGTCTGGACAAATTCGCTCCGGACAGGGACAGAAATCAGGACTTGGAATGGCTCTTGATGTAATCGACGGCTTGCTGGACGGTGGCGATCTTCTCCGCTTCCTCGTCGGGAATTTCGGTTTCGAACTCCTCTTCCAGCGCCATCACGAGTTCCACGGTGTCGAGTGAGTCCGCGCCCAGGTCGTTGACGAAGGACGACTCGTTCTTGACGTCGGCCTCGTTGACGCCCAATTGCTCGGCAACAATCTTCTTGACGCGTTGCTCGATGTTTTCCATTCAGGTCCCCTTTCAGGCTGGGTATAAGCTATCAAACAAGGTCGCTATTTTACCAGATTCGTCCGGCAAAAAAGTCCCCGGAATTCAGGCAACTGTAACGATTAATCCATATACATGCCGCCGTTGACGTGCAGCGTGCACCCGGTCATGTAGTCAGCTCCCGTCGAAGCCAGGAAGGCCACGGTGCTGGCGATGTCTTCCGAACGCCCCAGTCGCCCCAGGGGTATCTGCCCGATCAGGGCCTCCCGCTGCTGTTCCGAGAGCGCCCGCGTCATGTCGGTATCGATGAAGCCCGGCGCGATGCAGTTGACGGTGATGTTGCGGCTGCCGACCTCACGGGCCAGCGACTTGGAGAAGCCGATGATGCCCGCCTTGGCGGCGGCGTAGTTGGTCTGACCGGCATTCCCGGTCACGCCGACCACCGAGGTGATGTTGATGATGCGGCCGTAGCGCGCCTTCATC
>CAZOQY010000161.1:0-2600 GCA_964581835.1 uncultured Streptomycetaceae bacterium
GAGACGATCAACGGCAAGGTCAGCGGAGAGGCGCCGATCGCGTCCGGGGACTGGAAGTTCTGCGGCGGCGGCACGTTCGATGAGCCGCAACCGCTGGTGAAGCTGCCGGTACATATCTGCCTGAAAGGCGGCTTCGACGCGGCGAAGCTCTACCAGGTGGTGTACACGGCAAAGGATCCGTATCCGCTCGGGGTTGGCTTCGCCGCGTGGCGCGACCTGGGCTCGTTCTTCAAGTACGCCGCCGCGGACGACGTCGGCACGCCCAATCCACTCGCCGGGCAGGTGCGCCACAGCATCGCGCGCGGGCGCTCGCAGTCCGGCAATTACCTGCGCGGCTGGCTGCATCTCGGTTTCAACCAGGACGAGACGAAGCGCCAGGTGCACGACGGCATGTGGCCGGTCATCGCCGGGCGGCGCATCGCGCTGAATTTCCGCTGGGCACAGCCCGACGGCGTGCTCGAACTCTACCAGGCCGGCAGCGAAGGGCCGCAGTGGTGGCTGCCGTATCCGGACCGCGCGCGCAACCTGCCCGCGCGCAGTATCCAGGACCGCTGCCTGGCGACGAAGACCTGCCCGAAGATCATCGAGCACTTCGGCGCCGCCGAGATCTGGGCGCTGAAGCTTGGGCCGGAGTGGGTGGGCACCGAGGCGAAGGAAGACATCCCGCTGCCCGACAACGTGCGCCGCTATTACATCGCCAGCACCGCGCACGGCGGCGGCGTGGGCGGCTACAACACGAGTCTCGCGGAATTCCACCAGAAGGCCAAGCCCCTCAACTGTCCCGGCAACAACTGGGGCAGCGCCGTGCTGCCCGCCAACCCGGTCTCGCACAACGAAGCGTGGCGCGCGATCACCGTGCATTTCCGCGACTGGGTGATGAAAGGCGCCACGCCGCCGCCGAGCCGCTATCCGACGATCCGCGAAGGCCAGCTGGTCGCGCCCGACAAGGCGGCGATGGGCTTCCCGACGCTGCCGGGGTTACGCGCGAGTGCGCCGGAAGCCGACCTGATCAATCCGTTTCTCGATTACGACTGGGGCCGTGGGTTCGATCCCAACGACGCCTCGGGCATTCCGACCATCGTGCCGCCGCGGATCCGGCAGGAACTGAAGATGCTGGTACCCAGGGTCGATGCCGACGGCAACGAAGTGGGCGGCATCCCGGTGGTGCTGCTCGAAGCGCCGCTCGGCACCTACATGGGCTGGAACATCACCGCCGGCGGGACGCGGCCGTTCCACGCCGGCAAGATCTGCAACTACGCCGGCGGCATGGTCCCGTTCGCGCGCACGAAAGCCGAGCGCGAGGCCGCCAACGACCCGCGTCCGTCGCTCGAGGAGCGCTACGGCAGCCACGCCGGCTACGTCGAGGCGGTGCGCAAGGCCGTGCAGAAAGTGCAGGCGTCCGGATTCCTGCTGGAGCGGGACGGCGCTGCGCTGATCAAGGCGGCGGAGGCGAGCGACGTCCTCAAGTAGTAAGGCGAAAGTCGAAAGGCGGAAGGGCTGGAACATTCCTTAGGGGACAGACCACTAAGGAAGGAAGCTATCTGATTGATAAGACGGGAGATCTGTCTTAGTGGTCTGTCCCCTAAGGAAGGTCAACGTATGTTCACTCGCATCGACCACGTCATGATCTGCGTGCCCGACCTGAAGCGGGGCGTGGAGCAGTACGCGCGGATGGGTTTCAACGTCCAGCCGGGCGGGGTGCATCCCGGCAAGGGCACGCACAACGCCATCGCCTTCAACGACGAGGATTACATCGAGCTGCTCGCGATCCGCGATGCGGCCGAGGAGCGCAGAGCCAACGCCGGCGCGGGGAGCTGGGGCCCGGATCTTCCCGGCTTCATCGCCGCGGGCGGCGGCATCCGCTTCATCGTCGTCCAGAGCGATGACCTCGCGGCGGACGTGGCCGCGATGCGAAGCCGCGGCGTGGACGTGAGCGATGCCGCCGATGGCCGGCGCCGGCAGGGCGATGTCGAGTTCCGCTGGAAAGCCGCTTTCCTCGGCCCGAAGAATCCGCTGCCGCTGTTCTTCATCCAGCACCTGACGCCGATGGCCGAGCGGCGCCAGCACACGCCCGGCGGTGGCCCGCATCCCAACGCCGTATTCAAGCTCGAACGCGCCTACGTCGTCGCGCAGGACGTGCGCATCGCGGCGGCGCAATACGCGAAAGTCCTGGGCATGCCGGCGCCGGAGCCGCACAAGGGCACGGTGATCATGGCGGACATGTCGGTGTTCCAGATCGGGCCCCACGGCCTGGGCATCGTGTCGCCGTATGCGCCGGGCCCGGCCGCCGAGGCGCTGGAGCGCCGCGGCCCGGGGCCCTTCCAGGCGCTCTACCGGACGCGAAGCATGGACGCCGCCGCGCGCTGGATGCAGGAGCACGGTATGCCGCCGCTCGCGCGCGGCGTGCGCAACACCGGCGAGCAGGCCATGCTCGCGCCGCCGGCGGAGGCGGGTGGGGCCTACATCGGGTTTGTGGGACTGGAGTGAGGCGTCGCAGGTGAAGCGTCGCAGGTGAAGCGTTGCAGGTGAGGCGTCTCAGATGAAGCGTTGCAGATAAGGCGTTTCAGTTAGAGCGTCTCAGGCAGGGCGTTGCAGGTAAA
>CAZOQY010000161.1:2700-4660 GCA_964581835.1 uncultured Streptomycetaceae bacterium
CAGGGCGTTGCAGGTAAAGTGTGGTTTAGAGCGCAGTATCTGAGACGATTCACCTGAGACGTAGTATCTGAGACGTTTCATCTGCGACGCCTTTCGTCACTCGGGCTTGACGCCCGCCTCGGCGATCACTTTCTTCCAGCGCGCGAGCTCGGTGCGCATCATGTCGCCCATTTCTTTGGGTGTGGTCCAGGCCGGCACCATGCCGATGGCTTCGAGGTGCTTGACGAAGGCGGGGTCCTCGACCGCGCGCTTCATTTCGGCGTTCAACTTCTTCACCACGTGCGCGGGCGTGCCGGCCGGCCCGAGAAAGCCGTACCAGGTGGTGTTGTTGAAGCCGGGATAGGTCTCGGCGATCGCCGGGACGTCCGGCAGCGACTTCAGCCGCGTTGGGTGGCCGATGGCGATGGCGCGCACCTTGCCGGCGGCCATGTGCGGCTGCCACGGCGCCGCGCCGCCGAAGATCGCCTGCACGCGCCCGGCGAGCAGATCGGTGGTGGCCGCGCCGCCGCCCTTGTAGGGAACGTGCGTGAACTTCGCGCCGGTCAGCGAGGCGAGCAGTTCCATGCCCAGGTGGTTGGGCGTGCCGGTGCCGGGCGAGGCGAAATTGATCTTGCCGGGCTGCGCTTTGGCGAGATCGACCAGTTCCTTCACGTTGGCTGCGGGCACCGACGGGTGCACCACGATCAGGAACGGCACGAAGACGCCGACGCCGATCGGCGTGAAATCCTTCAGGGGCTCGTAGGCGAGCCTGGTGCCGAACGCGGGGCTGACCACCAGGCCGGCGGAGGTGCCGAGCACCAGCGTGTAGCCGTCGGGGTTGGCCTTGGCGGCGATGCCGTGGCCCAGTGTCGAGCCTGCGCCGGGGCGGTTGTCGACGACGATGGTGGCGCCGAGCTTGTCGGTGAACCAGCCGGCGAACGCGCGCGCGGTCGGGTCGGTGGTGCCGCCGGGCGGGTAGGGCACGATGATGCGGATCGGCTTCACCGGGTAAGCCGGGTCGGCGGAGAGCGCGGGCGCGGCGGAAACCGCGAGCGCGCCGGACAGAACGAAAAGACAGCTGAAAGACCGATGGCCCATGGTTTACTCCCGGGTTCGAAACCGTGACTTCACAGGGATGCATTATCATCGGGGGGCGCTCATCACTCAAGGGACTGCTGCATGACGCAACTCGTTTTTCTCCACGGCCCGGGCGCCGGCGCCTGCGCGGACGCGTACTACTACCAAAGCAGGCATTTTCCGAAGAGCGTCGCGCCGACGCTGCCTGGTCACCTCGAGGGAAAACGCTGCGCCGACGTCAGGGGCTACACCGAATGGGTGCGCGGCTGGCTGTGGGCGCAGGGCTATAACAAGGATCTGGTGCTGGTCGGCTACACGCTGGGTGCGTCGATCGCGCTTGAGTACGCGCTCGATTACCCGGAGGAGGTGAAGGGCATCGTCATCATGACGGTCGCGATGCGGCCCAAGACGCGGCCGGCGGGCACCTACGAGATGCGGGTGCGCGCGGCGGCGGACCCGAAAGCCTGTGAGGAATGGATCGAATTCAACCGCCGCACCATGCACATGGTCGAGGCGGGTCTGCGCGACCGGCTGATCGAGCGGCACCGCCAGATCGGCCCACTGTCGCAGCTCGAGGATCTGAAGACGATCGACGCCTTCGACGTGCGCGACCGCATCGCGACGCTCAAGCCGAAGCTCCTGCTGCTGCGCGGGCTGAAGGACCCCAACAACCCGCCCGAGTACGAGAAGGAAATCCACGAGGCCGTGCCGGGGTCGAAGTACGTGAAGCTCGCCGACGCCGGGCATTTTCCGCCGACGGAAGTCCCCGATCAGTTCAATAGGCTAATTGAGGAATTCGTCGCAGGGCTCTGAAGGCCGGGGTCGAAAGGCAGAAAGGCGTCGCAGATAATACGTCGCAGGTGAAGCGTCTCAGATGATGCGTCGCAGATAAAGCGTAGCAGAT
>CAZOQY010000161.1:4760-7419 GCA_964581835.1 uncultured Streptomycetaceae bacterium
GCAGATAAAGCGTAGCAGATGAGGCGTTGCAGATGAAGCGTTGCAGGTGAGGCGCAGTACCTGGACGAACTACCTGAGACGTAGTATCTGAGACGCTTCACCTGAGACGCTCCACCCGAGACGCAGTCCATGAAAATCTACTTCGTCGTTCTGATCGCCGCGCTGAGCCAGGTCGGGTTCGGCGGCAGCCGGGTGGCGGTGGCGCTCCACGCCCTGCAGCTGGATGCCAGCCAGTTCGTGGTGGGCGTGATCATCGCGCTCTATTCCCTGTGCCCGATGCTGCTGGCGATCGTCATCGGCCGCTTCGCCGACCGGACGCCGCCGCGGTTGCCGGTGATCCTCGGCTCGGTCGGCATGGCGGCGGCGCTGATCCTGCCGGCGCTGTTCGACGGGCTGTGGATCCTGTGCGTGGCGGCTTTCGTGCTGGGGCTGGCGCACCAGGTGTTCAGCATTCCGCTGGAGGCCATCGTGGGCGGCATCGACGGCGCGAAGAACCGTGCCCGCAACTATGCCTTCATCACCATGGGGTGGTCCGCCGCGAATTTCCTGGGGCCGATCATCACCGGCTTCACCATCGACCACGCCGGCCAGCCGCAGGCGTACCTCGTGCTGGCCGCGTTTACCGCAGTGCCGATCCTGGTCGTGCTGCTGAAGCCGGACCTGCTGCCGCGAACGGCGGCCGTGCATGCCGGGGCCACTGTCCGCGGCAGCGTCCTCGAGCTGTGGCGCATGCCGTCCGTGCGCATGACCATCATCGCGTCGGGCGTCGTCGGCTCGGCGCAGGACCTGTTCCAGTTCTACATGCCCATTTACGGCCACTCGATCGGGCTGTCGGCGTCCGCCATCGGCACGATACTCGGCGCCGTGTACCTGGCCGCTTTCGTGATCCGGGCCATCCTGCCGTTTCTCGCGAAGAAGCTGAAGGAAGCCACGATACTGACCGGGGCCATATTCGTCGCGGCGATTGCGTACGCCGTGCTGCCCTTCTTCGCCAATCCCTACGCCCTGGGTGCGATCGCGTTCCTGCTCGGCCTGGGCGTCGGCTGCGCCCAGCCGATGACGATGTCGCTCCTCTACGTGCTGACGCCGCCGGGGCGCATCGCGGAGGCCTTCGGGCTGCACAAGACGGTGCGCAACGCCACGCACCTGGTGGTGCCCCTCATCTTCGGCAGCGTGGGCTCGGCGTTCGGCGTCACGGCCGTGTTTCTTTCCAACTGCATCATTTTGTCTGCGAGCGGCATGCTGATGCGCAGGGCCGCGATACCCGACGGCGATTCTCTAAAAAGCGAAAGTCGGAAGGCGGAAGGCGAAAGGCGAAAGGCCTAAAACCGGTGACGAGTGACAGGTGTTAAAAAAGCGTAAAGCCAGGTCGGCGTGGGCGGTTTATATCCTGCGCTGCGCGGACGGCAGCCTGTATACGGGGATTGCGCGGGACGTCGCGCGGCGGGTCGGGGAGCACAATTCGGACCGCCGGCTGGCCGCGCGCTATACCCGGTCGAGGCGCCCGGTCGTGCTGTTGTACCAGGAGCCGGCCGCCACGAGATCGGCCGCCGCCAGGCGCGAGTACCGGATCAAGCAACTGTCGAGAAGCGCCAAGCTGGCGCTCGTTCAAGGCGAAAGGCGAAAGTCGAAAGGAAGACCAGAACCCGCCGAAAGCGGTGAGATACTGCTTCCAGGCTTTTGACCTTGACCCTTCCGCCTTTCGCCTTCCAGAAAATGGGCCCGCTTGTAACACTCAAAGTCCATGACGCCTTGCGCGCCGCCGAGCGCGCCGGCGCGTCCACGGTCGAGTGCTCGCTCGATCTGGAGCGCTCGAAGACGGCGGTCGAGGTGGACGCCGCGGGATGGGGCTGGCAGGGGCAGCGTTATCCCTGGCTGGAGGCCTGCAAGGACGGCACCATTTACTACTGGGTGGATGGGGCTTTCCAGCCGGTGGCGCGTTACACCACGTCGCTCATCAAGCTGGTGCCGACGGAGTGGGGGCCGCCGACGTTCCAGATCGACGGCATCAAGATGCTGCCGACCGCGCAGGTCTCGCCCTATGCGGATGCCGAGCGCAAGGTCGGCCTGATTCAGCCGCGCGGCAAGGTGATCCTCGACACCTGCGGCGGCCTCGGCTATTTCGCCGCGTGGTGCCTGGCGGGAGGGGCGCGCCAGGTGCTCTCGTACGAGAAAAATCCCGACGTGATCTGGCTGCGCAGCCTGAATCCCTGGTCGCCCGCAACCGGCGGCGCATTGACGCTGACCGAGGGCGACATCACCGGGGAGATCGCCACGCTGCCCGCCGCGTCGGTCGACGCGACCCTGCACGACCCGCCGCGTTTCGGCATTGCCGGCGAACTCTACTCGCAGGTCTTCTACGACCAGCTGGCGCGGGTGCTCAAGCGCAAGGGCAGGCTGTTTCATTACACCGGCACGCCGAACAAGCTCACCAGCGGACGCGACGTGCCCAACGAGGTGACGAAGCGTTTGCGCAACGCCGGATTCGCCGCGGAATTGAATGGGGATGGCGTGCTGGCGGTGAAAAACTGAAGTCGGAAGGATGAGCGCGCTGCGCCCGTCTTGGATACTACGTCTCAGGTACAGCGTCGCAGATGCTACGTCTCAGGTAATGCGTCTCTGGTACTGCGCTTTACCTGCGGCGTTTTATCTGCAACGC
>CAZOQY010000162.1:0-7389 GCA_964581835.1 uncultured Streptomycetaceae bacterium
GCGCCGCGTCGTATTCCTTGTTCAGCGTCTTGTCGCGGATCACCGCCCAGCCGGCGGTCTTCACCACGTCCACGTTCAGTCCCGCGCGGCCGAAATAGCCCATCGGCTGCGACATGATGATCGGGGTCGCGCAGGTAATGGGGATGAAGCCCACCTTGAGGTTGGGCTTCTCGATGCCGCCCTTGCCCTGCGCGAACGCCTCGCGCGCGGCCATCAGCGGGAAGAACTGCGCGATCGCGGCCATCGCCGTGCTGGCGCCCACCGCCTTCAGGAAACGCCGGCGCGTGCCGTCGTGGGGAATCAGGGCGCGCATCACCGCCTGGTCCACGGCCCGGCTCGCCAGGGCGTCGCTGCCCGAAGGCAGGGAAACAGCGGACAGGCTGGCGTCATGCTCGGCCTGGTCGCCGTGGCGGCCGCAGCCGCAGCCGAGCTTCACATCGGGATTGAACGGATCTTTGAACGCGGACATGGATTCCTCCGTTAGGTCGTGTCCGCTCTATTGCAGGATGCATACCAAGATGACGGCGCGCCCTCAGTTGCTGGCATCAACGAGTTGATTCGAATGAACTATCGGACTATCCACCCGCAGCGGGCGCGCCGACATGGCGGGCGCTGGCGCGCCTGGGTACGCACACTGTTGGTGCGGACCGCACCAGATTCGTGCCCGCCCGCATTCACAGTACAATTCGCGCATGAAACCTGCCCTGATCACTCGACTGGCGGCGCTCGCCCTCGCGGCCGCGCTCGCCAATTGCGCGCAGAATCCCGTCACCGGCAATCCCAACCTCGTGCTGTTGTCGGAGTCCCAGGAGATCGCCATCGGGCGGCGCGAGGACGACAAGGTTCGCCAGCAATACGGCGTCTACGACGACGAGCGCCTGCAGCAGTACGTGAACGAGATCGGCCAGCGGCTGGCACAGGCAAGCCACCGTCCCGGCATCGAGTACCGCTTCCTGGTGGTCGACGCCCCCGACGTCAACGCGTTCGCGCTGCCGGGCGGCTACATCTACATCACGCGCGGCATCCTCGCCTACCTCAACTCGGAGGCCGAGCTGGCCGCGGTGCTGGGCCACGAGCTGGGCCACGTCACCGCGCGCCACTCGGTGCAGCAGATGACCGCGTCCACTGCCGCCAACATCGGCGCCAGCATTTTGCAGATCTTCGTGCCGGAATCGCGCGGTGCGCTGGGCGGCAACGCCATCAATATTCTCGGCGGCGCGCTGCTGTCGGGATACGGGCGCGAGCACGAACTGGAAGCCGACCGCCTCGGCGCCGAGTACCTCGCGCGCACCGGCTACGACCCGCAGGCAATGGTGAAGGTCGTCGGCGTGCTGAAGAACCAGGAGCTGTTCGACGCGGAAGTGGCGAAGGCCGAAGGCCGGCAGCCGCGCGCCTACCATGGCCTCTTCGCCTCGCACCCCGACAACGACACCCGTCTGCAGCAGGTCGTGGGCGAGGCCGCGCGCTACAAGCAGGCGACGGTCCGCACGGAGAAGGAGGATTTCCTGCGCCGCGCCGACCGCATGATCTTCGGCGACAGCCCGAAACAGGGCATCGTGCGCGACAATGCCTTCTACCACGAGGAACTGGGGTTGGCGATGCGTTTTCCGGCGGGCTGGCGCGTGCGCAACAGCACCCGCAACGTCGCCGCCGTGAGCCCCGGCGAGGAGGCGCTGATCGACCTGCGCGCGGCCGGTCCCGCCAAGGGGAGGACGCCTGCCGAGGTGCTGCGCAGGGCGCTGAAGCTCGCCGCGGACGCGCCGGTGACGCCGGAAACCATCGGTGGGCTGCAGGCCGCCACCGTCAGCACGAGCATCGGCGGCAAGCCGACCCGGGTCGCCTGCATCTTCCTGCACGACACCGCCTTTCTCGTCGGCGCGCAGGCGCGCACGCAGGCGGGCTACCAGCAGTACCAGGCCGCCATCGACGCCTCGATCGCAAGCTTCCACGCGCTGACCGACAAGGAACGCGCGTTCGCCCGGCCGCTGCGCGTGCGCATCATCACGGCGCAGGCAGGGCAAACCTTCGCCGAGCTGGCGAAACGCTCGCCGCTCGGACGCTTCGCCGAGGGGCACCTGCGCGTGATCAACGGCCTCTACCCGAAGGGCGAGCCGGTGGCGGGACAGGCCTTGAAAATCGTAGAGTAAAGGCGTGTTTCGTGAGTCGTGAATCGTGAGTCGACCCGAAACAGCTGTTTACGAATCACCAATCACGAATCACGACTCACGCCTTTTTGCATCGGCGGTGCGATAATCCCCGCCGCACAACAATGCTTATTCAGTCCCCACGGTTCCCAGGATGATCAGCCAGCGCGCCCTGCTCGCCACCCTGCTGTGCGCCGCGTGGATCGTGCCGGGCCTGGTCGGCCACGACCCGTGGAAGCCGGACGAGGCGCATACCTTCGGGGTGATCTACGAGATCCTGCGCGGCGGCTCGTGGGTGGTGCCGTCGCTCGCCGGCGAGCCGTTCATCGACAAGCCGCCGCTGTTCTACCTGACCGCGGCGGCGACGGCGAAGCTGTTCTCGTTCGCCCTGCCGTTGCACGACGCCGCCCGGCTCGCGACCGGCCTGTGGATGGCGGTCACGTTCGGCTTCATCGCCGTCGCCGGCCGCGAGCTCTACAGCATCCGCTACGGCGCGGTCTCCGCGCTGCTGCTGCTGGGCTGCTTCGGCTACGTCGTCCGTGCGCACCTCATGCTAACCGACATGGCGCTGCTCGCCGGCTTCGCCATGGCCTATTACGGCCTGGCGGCGACGCTGAAACGCCCGCTCCTCGGCGGCTTCTGGCTCGGCACCGGTATCGGCGTGGGCTTCCTCGCCAATGGACTGCTCGCGCCGGCGGTGCTGGGCGCGACCGCGATGCTGGTGCCGGCCCTCTGCCGCGACTGGCGCAACCGCGGCTACGCGAAAGCCCTCGGCGTGGCGCTCGTGGCGGCGGCGCCCTGGCTCCTCGTCTGGCCCCTGCTCTTCCACCTGCGCGCGCCAGACCTGTTCGCGGAGTGGTGGTGGAACGAGAGCCTGGGACATTATTCGAACCAGTCGTCCGGCGCGCGGGCCGGCATTGTCTACTACCTCCGCATCCTCCCCTGGTACGCGTTCCCGGTGTGGCTGCTGGCCCTGTGGACGCTGTGGGGCGCGCGCGCCGCCGGCTACGCGCGCCCCGCGATCGTGCTGCCGGTCACCGGCTTTGCGCTGACGCTGGCCGCGCTCTCCGCCTCGTCCGAAGCGCGGGAGCTCTACGCGCTGCCGTTGCTGGTGCCGCTGTCGCTGCTCGCCGCCGCCGCGCCCGAGACGCTGCGCCGCGGCGCGGCCGGCGCGTGGTACTGGTTCAGCGCCATGTCCTTTACCTTCTTCATCGTGGTGTTCTGGTTCTACTGGAGCGGCCTCGAACTGGGCGTGCCGGCGCGGCTGCACGAACACCTGCACCGCATCCGGCCGGGCTACGACCCCGGCTTCCGCTGGCTGCCGTTCGTCTTCGGCGTCGCCTACACGGTGTTCTGGTTCGTGGTGCTGGCCTCCTTCCGCAAGTCGCCGATGCGCCCGGTGGTGGTGTGGGGCGCGGGCATCACGACCATCTGGGCGCTGATGACCACCCTCTTCATCGGCTGGGCCGACAACGTGAAGAGCTACCGCAAGATGGCGGTTTCGCTGCAGCAGGCGCTGCCGGCAAAATACGACTGCATCTCGAGCCGCGAGCTGGGCGAGCCGCAGCGCGCGATGCTCCACTACCACGCCGGCATCATCACCCATCGCGACGAGGTGCCGTCGCGCAGGCGCGATTGCCCGCTGTTGCTGGTGCAGGGCTACGCGCAGACCGAGCCCTCGCCCGGACCGGGCTGGAAGAAGATCTGGGAAGGCGCCAGGCCCGGGGACAAGGACGAGCGCTACAGGCTTTATCAGCGGGTGAAGGCCCGCTGATAAAGCCCGGCAATGGAATACCGCTTGAGGCGTTGGCCTTGACGGGCGTAAACTCCGTTTCCCCGTCCCGGCCGCATTTCACGGCCGGGGCCCCGAAAAAATTCATTCTCATCAGCGACCAAGGAGCAGGACATGGCAAGCGGACGCGAAGTGGTGGTGCTGTCCGGCACGCGGACGGCGATCGGCGATTACGGCGGCGCGCTGAAAGACGTCGCGCCCACCGAGCTGGCGGCGCACGTCATCAGGGAAGCGGCGAAACGCTCGAAGCTCGACGCGAAGGAAATCGGCGCGTGCGTGCTCGGCAACGTGATCCACACCGAGGCGAAAGACATGTACTTCTCGCGCGTCGCGGCGCTGAAGGGCGGCCTCGCCGAGGAATCGACCGCGCTCACCGTCAACCGCCTGTGCGGCAGCGGCCTGCAGGCAATCGTGTCGGCCTCGCAGATGATCGCACTAGGCGACACCGACAGCGCGATCGCCGGCGGCGCCGAGTCGATGAGCCGCGGCGGCTACCTGATGCCTTCCCTGCGCTGGGGCCAGCGCATGAGCGACGGCTCCGTGGTGGACATGATGGTCGGCGCGCTGACCGATCCCTTCGACACCGTGCACATGGGCATCACGGCGGAAAACATCGCCGAAAAATGGAAGATCACGCGCGACCAGCAGGACGAGTTCTCGGTGGAAAGCCACCGCCGCGCGATCAACGCGATCGAGAAAGGCTACTTCAAGGACCAGATCGCGCCGTACGAGCTGAAGACGCGCAAGGGCGTCACCCTCTACGACCGCGACGAGCACCCGCGAGCCGACGCGAGCGTGGAAGGCATGGCGAAGCTGCGCGCCGTGTTCAAGAAGGACGGCACGGTCACCGCCGGCAACGCCTCCGGCATCAACGACGGCGCGGCCGCGGTGGTGCTGATGGAGCGCGCGGCGGCGGAGAAGAAGGGGCTGAAGCCGATGGCGCGGCTCGTCTCCTACGGACTCGCCGGCGTGGACCCGAAAATCATGGGCATTGGACCGGTGCCGGCCTCGAAAAAGGCGCTGGAGAAGGCCGGTCTCAAGATCGAGCAGATGGACGTGATCGAGTCGAACGAGGCGTTCGCGGTGCAGGCGCTCGCCGTTTCCTGCGATCTCAAGCTGGATCCGAAGAAAACCAACCCCAACGGCGGCGCGGTGGGCCTCGGCCACCCGATCGGCGCGACCGGCGCGGTGCTGACGGTGAAGGCGCTCTACGAGCTGCAGCGCACCGGCGGAAAATATGCGCTCGTCACCATGTGCATCGGCGGCGGGCAGGGCATTGCCGCCGTGTTCGAAAGACTCAATTAGCCGCCGATTCACGATTCACGCCGATAACGTCACACAGGACTCAGAACCCCAACTCGCCCAGCGCCTGTTTGAGCTTTGTCCTCAGTGTGACGTCGGCCGTCGGATTGGTTTCGAGCCAGCGGCGAACGGTAAAGCCGGGTTGCAGCGCGCGGATTTCCTCCGCTTCCCACGCTGCCGCGGCCTTGTCCCCCGCCGCTACATGCACGGCCGCCAAGTAAGCGCGCGCATCGAGAAACTCGGGATTGCGCGATAACGAGTGCTCCAGGTGGATCCGCGCCTGCTCCAGGTCGCCGAGGAACAGATAGGCTCGCCCGAGCAGCATCAAGTAGAGGTAGCCCGATTCGGGAACGAGGCGCATCGCGGTGCGCAGCAGCGGCACGCCCTCCGCCGGACGCCCGATACCCGTGTAGATGCCGCCCATCAAGGCATATCCGTCGGCGAACGATGGGTAGAGCCGCAACGCGGTTTCCAGATACCGCAGCGCCTGGTCGTGCTGGTGCCGGTGAGAGTGAACAAAGGCAAGCACCCAGTAAGTCTCCGGAATATCCGGATTGACTTCGTATGCCGTTCGGGCCAGATCGAACGCGCGGTCCAGGGCAGCAGCGCGATCCTCAACCCACTGATTGCGATAGTCCGCGGTGTAAGTCATCGCGAGCCCTGCATAGGCGCGGGCAAAAGCCGCATCCAGG
Source organism: uncultured Streptomycetaceae bacterium (assembly GCA_964581835.1). Lineage (GTDB taxonomy): Bacteria > Pseudomonadota > Gammaproteobacteria > Burkholderiales > SG8-41 > SG8-41. The sequence goes on from CAZOQY010000162.1 coordinate 5,931, forward strand.
CCGATCGCGCGCCGGAACATTTCGCGAGCGGCCTCGTTCTCCGCTTTTCGCCGGATATGGAGCGCCGATTGTCCGAGCTGAAAGATTTCATAAGCCTCCAGATTCCGGGTGTAGCGCTGCGCAACGCGTCGTTTTTCGGCCTCACTGACCTTCACCGGCAGCAATTGGAGAATCTTCGGTCCAATCTCGTCCTGAATATCGAAGAGGCCAGTCAGCGCGCGGTCGAAACGCTCCGACCACAGATGTTTTCCGGTCTCCGCGTCCGTGAAATGGACTTGCACCCGCAGGCGCTCGTTGAAGCGTTGGACGGTGCCGGACACGAGGTAGCGAATCGGGGGAGCATCGGCCGGGAGCTCGCCGCTCATCCGGGCGCTCATGGGCGCAACGCGCACAACCCAAAGCCCTGGCACCTTTGACAGGTCGGTGACAAGGTCCGCGGTGATTCCCCGGGCCAGCCACTCTTCCTGAGGGTCGCTGCCGAGCGCCTCAAACCGGCTGATGGCCACGGTCGGTTGCGCTGCGTGCGCCATCCGGACGCCTGTCATTGCCGCCTGCTCCCGCGGGACGCTGGTTACGCGCTCACTCCTGATCCACCAGGCTCCGGCAGCAACCAGCAGCAACGCGGCGACCGCCGCTCCCGTCAGCCACGAGGCATGCCGTTTGCTTTTAGCGGGCAACGATTCCAAAACAGGCCCAACCCGAGCGGCCGGATGCTCAGCCGGCCGGACCACCGGCGCAACCAGGCGGTAGCCGCCCTTCGAGATCGTCTGGATATAGGCCGGCCCCTCCGGCGCATCCCCCAGTGCCTTCCGCAATTTGACAACAACCTGGGTGAGGGCGTCGTCGCCCACCACCACGCCGTGCCAAATGGCTGAAAGCAACGCGTCCCGGCTCACAACCTGCCCCGGCCGGTCCGCGAGATAGAGAAGGACGGCCATCGCCTTGGGCTCGACCTTCACGGTCCTGCCTTCGGTCGAGAGCTGATTCAGCGCAGGCTCGACTGTCCAGCTTCCGATCCGCACCCGCAGCGTGCCCGGCGATGCAGGGAATTCAGTGCCAACGGACATTGTTCGGCCTCAACGGAACGCCATGCCAACATGCTGAATTATGCGGTGTTTCGCGTCCTTCGCCAAAGCTTAGTCGTTTGTTCGGGACGTACTTCCCGAGCCTGGATTACACATTGGCGGACTTGCGGTTCAAGGTCGATTCGAGGTTTTCTCTCAATAGACAGGAGGGGGTTATGAACAAATCAGCACGTTGCTTCATGGGTCTTCTGATCATTGCCTTCGTGATAGCCGGGCCGGCTGCGAGTCCGGCCATGGCGCAGGATGGAATGAAAGATGGCAAGGCGGCGAAAACGGCACGGGAGTGGTCGCCCACAAAGCTGCTGTTTGAAAACGACAAGGTCCGGGTGCAGGAAGTGACGTTCAGGCCCGGCGATCAGGGCCCGAATATTCCG
>CAZOQY010000163.1:0-3259 GCA_964581835.1 uncultured Streptomycetaceae bacterium
GACGCTGCTGCTGGTGACCCACGACGAAGTGCTGACCCGCCGCTGCGCGCGCGTACTGCGCCTCGCCGGCGGCCGCCTGGTGGGCGGAGAGGAGAGAGGGGACAGGAGAGAGGAGGGGCGGAATGCCTGAACTGGACGCCTCCCGCCTCTTGCCTCTCGCCTCACGGCGCGACAGTCCGGGCTTGTCCCGGACGATCGCGCTCGCGTGGCGGCTGCTGGCGCGCGATTACCGGGCCGGCGAGCTGGCCTTGATTGCCGCGGCCATCTTCATCGCGGTCGCGTCCGTGACCACGGTGGGATTTTTCGTGGGCCGCGTCCAGCTTGCGCTCGAACAGCAAGCCAACCGACTGCTGGGCGCCGACCTAGTGATTGCCGATTCGCGGCCGTTCGCGCCGGAGTTGAGAGAGGGCGCCGCCAGCCGCGGGCTGGCCGTCATGGAGGTGCTGCGCTTTCCCAGCATGGCCCTGCGCGGGGACCTCTCCACCCTGGCCGAAATCAAGGCGGTCGGGCCCGGGTATCCGCTGCGCGGCGAGTTGCGCGTCACGGAGCGGCTGTTCGAACCGGACCGCCGGGCCGACGCCGTTCCTCCGCCGGGAGAGGTCTGGGTGGACGAGCGCTTGTACACCTCGCTCGATCTGGGTGCTGTGGACCGCATCACGCTCGGCAACCGCGAATTCAGGGTCTCCGCCATCATCACCCACGAGCCGGGCGTGGAGATGGGCTTTCTCGCGGGCGCGCCGCGGGTCCTTCTGAACGCCGAGGATCTCGCTTCCACCGGACTGATCCAGCCGGGCAGCCGCGTGCGTTATCGCCTGGACGTCGCGGGCAGCGAGGACGCGGTTGCCCGGTACCGTGAATGGGTGCGCATGCGGCTGCAGCCGGGCCAGCGCCTGGAGGGGATACGCGACGCCCGCCCGCAACTGCGGTCCGCGCTCGACCGCGCCCAGCGCTTTCTCAACCTGGCGGCGCTGACCAGCGTGCTGCTGGCGGCGGTGGCGATCGCGCTGGCGACGCGACGCTACCTGCAGCGTCATCTCGACGGCTGCGCGGTGATGCGCTGCCTCGGGGCGCCCCAGTCGCTGATCACGCGGCTCTACGTCATGCATTTCACGATGCTCGGCCTGCTCGCCGCGGCAGCCGGCGTCGCAACGGGGGCGCTGGCCCAGACGCTGCTGACGACGTGGCTGGGGGAGGTCGTGGCGGTGACCTTGCCGCCGGCGGGGGCAATGCCCGCGGTCCAGGGCATGCTCGTCGGCCTGCTGTTGCTGCTGGGCTTTGCCTTGCCACCACTCATGAGCCTGGCCCAAGTGCCCACGCTGCGCGTGCTCCGGCGCGAACTGGGCCTGCCGAAAGCCTCGGGAATACTGGGTTATGCCCTGGGCGCGGGGGTGATTGCCGGCATGATCCTGTGGCAGGCGCAGGAACTGCGCTTCGGCCTGACGGTGCTGGGCTGGCTGACCGCGGCAATGGCCGCCGCTTTCGCGCTGGGCTGGTTGCTGCTGCGCGCCCTCGGCGTGTTTCGCGGTCGCGGCATTTCGTGGCGCTTCGGTATCGCGAGCCTGCAGCGCCGGGCATTCGGCACCATCCTGCAGATCATGGCGCTGGGGCTCGGCGTGATGGCGCTGCTGACGCTCACGCTGATTCGCGGCGACCTGATGCGCAACTGGCAGGAAAGCCTGCCGCCCGATGCGCCCAACCGCTTCATCATCAACATCCAGCGCGACCAGGTTGAGCCCATCCGGGAATTTTTCGCCGCGCGCGGCTTGCGTTCGCCGGAGATTTTTCCGATGGTGCGCGGGCGCCTCACCCGGATCGGCGATCGCAGCGTGTCGGCGGACGATTACGCCGACGAGCGGCCGAAGCGGCTCGTCACCCGGGAGTTCAACCTGTCGTGGGCGACGCGCATGCAGCCGGACAACCGCATCGTCGCCGGCCGCTGGTGGGGGGAGGGTGTCACCCGCGCCGACCAGTTTTCGGTCGAGCGCGGCCTCGCCGAGGCGCTGGGGATAAGAATGGGGGACGTCCTGACCTTCGACATCGCGGGTGCGCCGGTTTCGGCCACCGTGACCAGCCTGCGCAGCGTGGAGTGGGACAGTTTCAACGTGAATTTCTTCGTCGTGGCCCCGCCGGGCCTGTTCGACGCCCACCCGGCAACCCACGTGACCAGTTTTCACCTCGTGGCCGGGCAGGCGGGCTTTCTCAATTCGCTGGTGCGGGCGTTTCCCAACATCGTGCTGATCGACATCGCGCAGGCCATGGCGCAGGTGCAGAAGATGATGGAGCAGGCCGCCCGCGCGGTGCAGTTCGTTTTCCTGTTCACGCTCGTCGCCGGGCTCGTGGTGCTGTACGCGGCGGTGGCGAGCTCGCAGGACGAGCGGGTCTACCAGGCGACGCTGATGCGCGCGCTCGGGGCGAGCCGTGCCCAGGTCCAGCGCGCCCACCTCGCCGAGTTCACGCTGATCGGCGCGGTCGCCGGCCTGGTGGCGTCCGCCGGGGCGACCGGCCTCGCTTACTTCATCGCGCGCCGTTTCCTGCAGCTCGACTATGCGCCCGACCCGACGGTCTGGCTGATCGGCGTCGCCGGCACCGCGGCCGGCGTGGCCTGCGCGGGCTGGCTGGTGACGCGCCGCCTGCTTTCCGTGCCGCCGCTGGGGGTGCTCCGCGCCGGCTAAAGCCTGTCTTAAAAACGCAAATCGGCCACAGAGATCACAGAGAACACAGAGAGGAAAAGCCAGTCCCCGGATCGATGCTTTTCTCTGTGACCTCTGTGTTCTCTGTGGCAAAACGGGGTTTTTGAGGCTGCTTGTAATCATCGCCGGGCCGGCCCGCGGTTGATATAATCCACGGGCGATGCTCGAGATCCTGATCGTGGTTCTGGCGCTCGCCGTCCTCGCCGCAGTCGTCGTGCTGATCGCGAGAACGGCAGGTCAGGCCGCCGCGATACGTTCCCTGCAGGACGAGCTGGCCCGGACGCTGGAAGAGAAGCATCGGGCGATGCTGACCGATCTTCACGGCGGGCTCTCGCAGCAATCCGACCGCCTGACGTCCCGCCTTTCGGAAGAACTCAATCAGACGCGCGAGAACCTGCACCGGTTGCAGCTGTCCGTCGGCGCCAATCTCAGCGAAACGACCGACAAGCTGAACGCCCGCATCGACCTGAGGCTGGAGCAGATCTCCGGCAAGGTCAACGAGCGGCTGGACGAAGGCTTCAAGAAGACCAACGAAACTTTTCTCAATGTCATGCAGCGCCTCGCCACCA
>CAZOQY010000163.1:3269-7367 GCA_964581835.1 uncultured Streptomycetaceae bacterium
GACGAGGCGCAGAAGAAGATCGAGACGCTCACCGGCAGCGTGGTGAGCCTGCAGGAACTGCTCGGCAACAAGCAGTCCCGCGGCGCTTTCGGCGAGGTGCAGCTGGAAGCGCTGGTGCGCAACGTCCTGCCGCCCGCGGCGTTCGAGATGCAGTACACCCTCCCGGACGGGTCCCGCGCCGACTGCGCGTTGCGGTTGCCCGAGCCGACCGGGCTGGTGTGCGTGGATTCCAAGTTCCCGCTGGAGAACTATCACCGGATGCTCGCGCCGGGCGCGAACGACGTGGAGCGCGCGGCCGCGCAACGCCAGTTCCGCATTGATGTGCGCAAGCACGTGGACGATATCGCGAAGAAGTACATCGTGCCGAACGTGACCTCGGACGGGGCGGTGATGTTCGTGCCGGCGGAGGCGGTGTTCGCCGAAATCCACGCCTACCATGCGGAGGTGGTGGATTACGCCAACTCGAAACGCGTGTGGATCGTGTCGCCGACTACGCTGATGGCGGTGCTGAATACCGCGCGCGCGGTGCTGAAGGACGTCGAGACCCGCAAGCAGATCCACGTCATCAAGGACGCGTTGTCGCGGCTCGGGCAGGATTTCCGCCGCTTCGAGGACCGCATGAAGAAGCTGGCCGATCACATCCGGCTGGCGCACCAGGACGCCGAAGACGTCCAGGTTTCCAGCCGCAAGATCACCCAGCACTTCCAGAGGATCGAATCGGCGGAGCTGGAGCCGCCGGAGACGGCACAGTTGAAGGTCGTCGAGTTCCGGGACGACGGCAAGGGGGGCAAGTGAGCGCGGCGCTCCCATTCACCGCCGGGCTGCCCCGATAGCCCATGCAATGGTTCACGAAATGGCGCCGGGAGAGGATCCTCAAGCGATCCGCTCTCGACGAAGCGCTGTGGCGGTCCGTCGTCGGCTGTTATCCCTTCACACGCGCATTGCCCGCGCAGGAGCGCGCCCGGCTGCGGGAATGCGTGATTTTGTTCCTGCACGAAAAGTCCATCGTCGGCGCGGGCGGGCTCGAGTTGCGTGACGAAATGCGTATCGACATCGCGACCCAGGCTTGTATGCTGATCCTGGGCCTCGATCTCGATTATTACCGCGGCTGGGTCGAAGTCATCGTCTACCCGGACGAGTTCGTCGCCGAATACGAGTACATGGACGAGGACGGCATCGTGCACCGGGTCGAGGAGCCGATGACCGGGGAGTCCTGGCTCGCCGGGCCGGTCATCCTGTCCTGGGCGGATACGCAGATGCACGGCGACGAGCACGGCTACAACGTGGTGATTCATGAATTCGCGCACAAGCTCGACATGCTGAACGGCGACGCCAACGGCTACCCGCCGCTGCACGCCGGCATGGACCGGGAGGAGTGGGCCCGGGTTTTCGGCGCGGCGTACGAGCATTTGCGCGGTCGCGTGGAGCGGGAAGAGGCTGTCGGCATCGACCCCTATGCCGCGGAGAACCCGGCCGAATTTTTCGCCGTGACGAGCGAGGCGTTCTTCGAAACGCCGCAAGCGGTGCTGACCGAGTACCCCGAGGTCTACCGCCAGCTGGCGGCTTTCTACCGCCAGGATCCCGCCGCGCGGCTGGCCGGGGCGGGCCAGCCGGCGGAACTGGCCGCGATCCGATGATGACGCCGCTGCCCGCAGCCCGCTCGAAGACCCTGCTGTTCGTGGCTTTCGGGCTGCTGCTCTCGGTGTTGACCGCGCTGATTGCGCTCGGGGTGGCGCGCATCGAGACGTTCAACCGGCAGATCAACGAGCTGACCGATGCGCAGGGGCGCAAGATCGGCACGGTCTCCGAACTCTTTCTCGCCAACGGCCAGCGCGCGGGCCTGATCGACGGGATGTTCGCCGCCGAGACGCAGCAGGCGCGACGGGCCCTGCTGGCGCGGTATCAAGACGCCGTCTCCCAGTATGCCGGCGCGGTGAAGCGGCTCGCCGCGCTTCAGGTCTCCGCCGCCGAGCAGGACGCGCGCGACGCGGCCATCGCGGCGGCGGCTGCCGCACAGGGCATCGGCGACAGGACGGTCACCCTGCTGATGCGCGGGGAAGTGGCGCCCGCCTCCGAAATCAATCTCACGCAGGCGGTGCAGGCGGACAGCCGCATGCAGGAGACCCTGTACCTGCTGCTCGAAGCCAACCATGCGCAGACCGCCCGGTCGATCGCGGTGGCGAACGAGGGCATGCGCAACGGCTTCATACTGATCGGCGTCGGCGGACTGCTCGCATTGCTGGCCGGCATCGTGATCGCCGTGCTGGTGATCCGCATCGTCTCCCGCACGCAGACGCGGCTCGAGCGCGAGAAGGAACTGGCCGAGGTCACGCTGCATTCCATCGTGGACGGCGTGATCACCACCGACGCGGCCGGGCGCGTGGAATACCTGAACCCGGTGGCCGAGCACTATCTTGGCTGGCGCAGCGCGGAGGCGGCCGGCAGGCCGCTCGCCGAGGTCTACCGGGTGGTCGACGAGCGCAGCGGCAAGCCGATCGAAACCCTGCCCCTGACCGAAATGCGGCCCGCCGCGGAAGCCGAGCCGGCCGCGGTGCGGCTGGTCGACCGCAGCGGACGCGAGTGTCCGGTGCGCTACTCGCATTCCCCGATCCGCGGCCGCGACGGCGCCGTCCACGGCATGATCGTGGTGTTCCACGACGTGAGCCAGATCCGGGCGATGGCGCAGCAGTTGCTGTGGCAGGCGAGCCACGACGCGCTGACCGGGCTCGTCAACCGCCGGGAATTCGAACGGCGCCTCGCCGACCTGATCGATACCGCCCGTTCGCAGCGGCGCGAGCACGCACTGCTGTTCATGGATCTCGACAACTTCAAGGCGGTCAACGATACCTGCGGGCACGGCGCCGGCGACGAGTTGCTGCGCCAGTTGACCGCCATCATGCTGACCCGCATGCGCGGCAGCGACACGCTCGCGCGCCTGGGCGGGGACGAATTCGGCGCGCTGCTGGAGTCGTGCCCGCTCGAGCAGGCGGTGCGCATCGCCAACGCCATGCGCGAGACCGTGCGCGAATTCCGTTTCGTGTGGGAAGGCAAGACCTTCAGCGTCGGCGTCAGCATCGGGCTCGTGCCGATCGGGGCCGAGAGCGGCGACATCAACCAGGTGCTGGCCGCGGCCGACGCCTGCTGCTACGAGGCGAAGAAACTGGGACGGGACCGCGTCCAGGTCCATCGGCCGGAAGAGCCCGGCTACGGCCGGCGCCACGAGGAGATGCAGCTCGTGTCGCAGATCAACCAGGCGTTCGAGCTCGGGCGCTTCCGCCTCTACCGCCAGCGCATCGCGCCGCTCGGCGGCGCGCCCCGCGGCGAGCCGCATTACGAGGTGCTGATACGCATGATGGACCGCGACGGCAACCCGGTGCCGGCCACCGGCTTCATGCCGGCGGCGGAGCGCTACAACCTGCTCACTTCGATCGAGCGCTGGGTGGTGAGCTCGCTGGTCGAGTTTCTCCATCGCCAGTGGACCTCGGGCGCGATTCCCCGCGATCCCGGCGCGAGCGGCGAACGCGGCTTCTATTCGGTCAACATCTCGGGCGCGAGCATCAACGACAAGAGCTTCCCGGAATTCCTGCGCAACCTGCTGACGCGCTACCAGTTGCCCGCCGGCCTGCTGTGCTTCGAGATCACCGAGACCACCGCGATCTCGAACCTGTCCAAGGCGGCGGAGCTGATGCACGAGCTGAAAGGCATGGGTTGCCGCTTCGCGCTCGACGATTTCGGCACCGGCATGTCCTCGTTCGCCTACCTCAAGTACCTGCCGGTGGACTTCCTCAAGATCGCCGGCGTATTCGTCAAGGACATGCCGAGTGACCCCATGGACTACGCCATCGTGGATTCCATCAATCGCATCGGGCACATCCTGGGCATGCGCACGGTGGCCGAATCGGTGGAGGACGCCGCGATCCTGGCGCGAATCACCGAGCTCGGGCTCGATTATGCCCAGGGGTACTTCGTCGCGGAGCCCGAGGCGCTGGAGGGCGAGCCGGCGCAGCACCAGACCGCGTTGTTCGCGTGAAGCCGGGTCGCTACCTGGTCGCGGACGTCGGCGGCACCCGCTCGACCCTGGCCATCGGCACGGTCGCG
>CAZOQY010000164.1:0-7361 GCA_964581835.1 uncultured Streptomycetaceae bacterium
GCAGATGGAAAACCGCTGGAAACCGATGACCGAGGGCAGGCTCGACGGTTTCGGCTTCGCCGTGGACTGGATGAGAAAGGACCTCGGCATCTGCCTGCAGGAAGCGCAGAAAAACGGCGCGCGCCTGCCGGTCACGGCGCTGGTGGACCAGTTCTACGCCCAGGTCCAGGCGCGCGGCGGCAAGCGCTGGGATACCTGCAGCCTGATCGACCTGCTCGCGCGGGATTAGCCGGCGGAATACCACGTCACTGCAACTGACGCGCCTCGGCCACCGAGATGATGCGGCGGGCGCGGGTGTCCCACAGTATGTACTTCATGGCTTCGTGTATCCCGGACAGCCTGATGCGCTTCACCCCCGAGAACCGGTCCCGATACTTCTCATGGCACTCGGCCAGCCAGTAATTGGGAATCCGGGCGGACAGGTGGTGGATGTGATGGTAGGCGATGTTCGCGGTGAACCAGTGCAGCCAGCGCGGCAAGTCCAGGAAACTGGTGCCCTCGATCGCGGCCACGTCGCCGTCCCAGCCGTCGTTGTCGCTGGCATAAGAGTGCTCGAAATTATGCTGCACCGTGAAAAGCACGATCGCAGCACCGCCGGCCAGGGAGACGCTGGAAAGGTATACGGCGAAAAACAGCGCGGGCCCGATCCACAGAGACATCAGGACCCAGACGGTCAGGAGCACGACGTTGTTCCAGAACATGTGCCAGTACTCCCGGGCATCGCTCCAGTAGGGTGTCTTGAACCCGGCGGCATGCGCCCGGATGGAGACGCCGGGCTGCGTGACCAGTCCCTTCGCCACGTGTCCGACGAAGCGGAGGCTGCCCGCGAGCCAGGTGTAGCGGGGGTTGAATATCAGGTACAGGAACCCGCCGAAAGGCGCCAGCCAGATGTTGCGCGCCAGCTCGTAGCGGCGCTGCTGCGCGCCGGTCATGCCCCGGAACTCGTCCACCGACCGGGTATTCAGCGGTCCGCGGTACTTCGCCCAGTTGCCGTTGGTCGCATGGTGATAAGCGTGGTGCTTGGACCAGACGAACTGCGGCATGCCCGAAAGGATGCCGAAGACGAAGCCGAACGCCCGGTTCAGCCAGTCGGTGCGAAACAGGCTGACGTGACCGCATTCGTGCATCAGCACGAACGCGCGCACCAGGAACAGGGTCATCACGATCGTCACGGCGGCGGTCAGCCATGGCGAGATGCCGGCGCTCGGCGCGACGCCATACCAGAGAGCCGCCAGCGGCCCCAGCGTCGTCAGGACCTGCGTGAATCCCTTGACGTCGTCGGCCCCGTAATCCCGGCCGATGAGCGCCCAGTCCTGTTCTTTTACTTGTAAGGTTGCCGACGCCAAAAAATCCCCTGCCTGAGGCTTTATGGTTGTAACTACGGACCCGACGGCGCGGCCAGCAACGCCAGCACGCCCTTCAGCGCATGTTCGACCGACTGTCTGCGCACGGATTCACGGTCCCCGGAAAAATGCCTTGTTTCCGCCCGCGGCCTGCCGTCCTTCCTGCCCCAGGCAAAGCATACCGTGCCGACGGGCTTGCCCGGCGTGCCGCCGCCGGGGCCGGCCACGCCGCTGACCGATACCGCCACCTGCGCGTGGCTGCGCGCGAGCGCGCCGGCGACCATTTCCACGACCACCGCCTCCGCCACCGCGCCGTGCTCCGCCAGGGTCGCTTCGCGCACCCCGAGCATCTCCCGCTTCGAGATGTAGGTATAGGTCACGAAGCCGCGCTCGAACCACGCCGAACTGCCCGGCACCATCGTCACTGCCTCGGCGATCCAGCCGCCGGTGCACGACTCGGCCGTCGCCAGCATCAGCTGGCGCCGCTTCAATTCGGCGCCCACATCTTCGGCCAGCTTGTACAGGACAGGATCCGCCATAAACCCTATTTAGCCACAGAGAACACAGAGTTCACAGAGAAAACCGATTCGGGTTCAGGGTTTTGTACTCTCTGTGTTCTCTGTGATCTCTGTGGCTGATTTGATCTTGATTTTAGTCAATCAGCGTCTTCGCCACCGCCAGCACGATCAGCGTATAGAAAGCGGCCATGAGATCGTCCAGCATCACGCCGAAGCCGTTCTTCAGCGTGCGGTCGAAGTGGCGGATCGGCGGCGGCTTGAGGATATCAAACAGGCGGAACAGCAGGAATGCCCACGCCTGCCAGAGGAGCGTCGCCGGCGTGAAAAACAGCACCAGCAGGAAAGCCACCGTCTCGTCCCAGACCATGCCGCCATGATCGGCGACGCCGAGCTCGCGCCCGGTCACCTCGCAGGCCCACACGCCCAGCCCGAACAGCACCAGCAGCAGCACCAGGAACTCGACCGCGCCGACGTGAGGGATGAACAGCCAGTACAGCGGAAACGCCAGCAGCGTTCCGAACGTGCCCGGCGCGAACGGAGCGAGGCCGGCGCCGAATCCGAACGCGACGAAATGCGCGGGCCGGGAGAACAGGAATCGCCAGCTGGGACGCAGGACCAGGTCGGTCATTGCGGCATGGTACCGCGATAACCAAACCGTGTCCCCGCCGGGAAACGCAGGCCGAACGTCCCGGCAAGCACCTCCAGCACCTCGTCGTCGTCCTTCAGCGCGCGCCGTTCGACCCGCCCGCCGCCCCGGTCCACGGTCAACTCGCGGTTCCTGAGGACGTGGCGCGCCTCCGGCGTCGGCAGTTGCGCGGTCAACGTGCTGACGAACGGCGAATCCGGGTGCGTCGAGGTGTAATGGTTCGCCATGTCGCAGTCGGCGGGGGTCTGCGGGTCGAGCGTGAAACAGTAAAGATTGCCCCAGCCGTCCTGCCGCTTCGACTGCAGCAGCCATTGCCCGGGCTTTTCCTCGACGATGCGGTAGGTCCAGGCGTAGTGGCGCGTTTCGCGTTCGTCGCCGAACCGCACCGGCATCAACAGCCCTTCCCCGCCGAAGCCGGCGTCCGCGACCCACTGCGCGCCTTCGGCATCGACCATGAGAAACATGTGGGTGCGCGGCAGATCCCGGTCGCCGCGGTGCCGGACTTTGGCGGCGATCAGCCTCACGGCGAAACCCAGCCTGTCGAGCGCCGCCGCGAGCAGCAGGTTCTGCTCGAAGCAGTAGCCGCCGCGCCCGCCGCGCACCAGCTTGTCCTGCAGGCTCGCGAGATCGAGGCGGATGGGCTGCTTCAGCAACACGTCGAGGTTCTCGAACGGGATGTGCGTCGCGTGCGCGAGATGCAGTGCTTCCAGCACCGCGTACGTCGGCTCGAGCGCGCCTGCGTAGTCAACACGACGAAGATACGCCTCGAGATCAAAAGCATTGGCCACAGAGAACACAGAGTTCACAGAGAAAATCCAAAAATCGGTTTACCGGGTTCGGTTTGCACTCTCTGTGTTCTCTGTGATCTCTGTGGCTGATATGGATTTTTACAGTTCCCCATCCGGCTCGATTCCGCGGTAGAGCCAGTCGACTTCCCAGGGATTCTCCGGGTCGCGGTTGCGCGCGAGCTCGTTCCTCAGTTCGCGCGCGCCGGCGTCCACGTGGAACCAGGCGCCGAAGAAGCGCGAGGACAGCACCACGCGCGCGGTACGGTTCATGCGCTCGCGCTGATAGGCGAGGAAGGCGCGATTGCAGTCCTCTCCCGCCGTCGCGACCTTCTCGGCCAGCACGACGCCGTCCTCGATCGCCATGCAGGCGCCCTGCGCGAGGTACTGCAGCGTCGGGTGCGCGGCATCGCCCAGCAGCGTCGCCCGGCCGCGCGTCCAGCTGGTCGCCGGCTCGCGGTCGTGCAGCACCCAGTTCCGGTCGCGCGAGATGTAGCGCAGCATGTCGCGCACGCGGGAGTCGGCGCGCGAGAACACTTCGTCCAGCTCGTCCGGGCCGCCGAAATCCTTCTCGCCGCGGCGGAAGCGCCGGCTGGAAACGGTGGCGACGTTGTTCATCACCGCGCCGCCGCGCAGCCGATACTGCACCAGGTGCAGGTCGGGCCCGACCCAGATCGTCATCGAGTCGAGACGGGAACGGTCGATGATCTCGCCGGTCGGCACCACGCCTCGGTAGGTGACGTGGCCGGACACGCGCGGCGCGCCGTCGCCCACGATCGCCGCGCGCGTCGGCGACCACAGGCCGTCCGCGCCGATCAGCGCCGCGCCCTCGTACTCCGCGCCGTTCTCGCAGCGCACGACAACCGAGTTGCCGCGCTCTTCGAAACTCGCGACACCGCGGGAGGCTTCGAGTGTGATTTCCTCGCGCTGCCGGCAGGCTTCGAGTATCCCGCCGTGCAGATCGCGACGGTGGATGACGAAATAACGGTACTGGTAGCGCTGCAGGAACTTGTCGCCGAGAGTGATGCGCGTCAGCTCCCGGTTGTCGAGCGCGTCGGCCACGATCAGCGCATCGGGGAAAACCGCGTGCGGCTCGAGCGACTTCAGCAAGCCGAGGCGGTCGAGCATGCGGCTCACGTTCGGCCCCATCTGGATGCCGTAGCCGATCTCGCCGAATTCCGGCGCCTCCTCCCGCCCGTGCACGCGCCGGCCCATCTGCGCGAGCGCGAGCGCGGCGGCCAGGCCGCCGATGCCGCCGCCGGCGATGAGGATGGGTAGTTCCTTACCAGGCATCGAAACCTCAATCAGCCACAGAGAACACAGAGTTCACAGAGAAAATACCAAGAATAGTACCGGCCGAGCAGGGTTTTTCACTCTCGGTGTTCTCTGTGCTCTCTGTGGCTAGAAATGTTTATAGCCGGTTTGCCCAAGCGGCATCGGCTGCCTGCCCGCGTCGAGCACGGTGACCAGGGACCCCGCGCCGCGCCGGCGCGTGATTTCGCCGATGCGGGTGAGCTTCAGGCGCAGGCGCCGCGACAGCCGCTCGATCGCGCCGCGCTGCGAGCGGCCGGCAGTGAAAAGAAGCTCGTAGTCGTCGCCGCCGGAGACCAGCGCCGCACGGGCTGCGGCGCGATGCAGGTTCCGCTTTACGGGTGCCGAAGCGGGAATGCTGTCGAAGCGCACCCTGGCGGACAGCCGCGAGCGCTCGCAGATATGGCCGAGATCGGCGACGAGCCCGTCGGAAACGTCGATCGCGCTGCGCGCGATGCCGCGCAGGCCCTTACCCAGCGCGACGCGGGGAGCGGGCGCGTGCAGTTTTTTCTCCAGCCGCGTGCGCTCCCGCCGCGCGAGCGGAATCCGCCTCTTCCTTGCAGCCAGCGCAAGCGCGGCATCGCCGATCAGTCCGGAAACCCAGACGTCGTCGCCCGCGCGCGCGCCGTCGCGCCGCAGCGCCCGCCCGGCGGGCACTTCGCCGATGATCTGCACGCTGATGTTGAGCGGGCCGCGGGTCGTATCGCCACCGACGAGATCCACGCCGTGACGCCGCGCGAGCCGCATGAAACCGCGCATGAAGGCGGCGAGCCAGCGCGCATCCACGCCCGGCAATGCGACCGACAGCAGCGCCCAGCGGGGGGTCGCCCCCATCGCCGCCATGTCGGACAGGTTGACCGCCAGCGCCTTGTGGCCGAGCAGCGCCGGGTCGGTATCGTGAAAGAAATGCCGCCCGGCGACCAGCATGTCCGCGGAGACGACTAGGTCCGTGCCGCGGCGCGCACGCACGATTGCCGCGTCATCGCCCACGCCCAGCACGGCCCGACGCGGCCGATGGGTGAAAAACCGCCGGATGATCTCGAACTCGGAGAGGGGCATGACGCCGGTGATGAAATGACAGGCGGGTCAACCTGCCGCGGCCTTTCCGCCTTCATCCTTGCCTTGCCCCGCCTGCTGCCTCGCCATGTATTCCCTGTACGCCTCGACCCACTGCCTCCTCAGCTTGCGCGCGAACCAGAAATCCACCGCGGCGAAGCTGAAAAAGAACGCGATCAGGACGTACCACATCGTCTGCTCGACCAGCGCCCGGCCGTTGATCAGCACGTACAAGCCCAGCGCCAGGTTGAGGAACCCCGCCACGTAGAAGGCCATGATGCGTTTTCTGAATTTGTCGTCCATCCTCGACCCCGCGACTCGTGACTGTTGACTTGTGACCGGAAGACGTCCAGTCAGAGTTTTTGCACCGGCCCGCGCGCGACCGGGTATTTTTCCGCTTCCTGCCGACGACGGAAATAGTGCACGACAAAAGCGGCCGGCGCGGCAACAAGCAGAAGCGAGAGCCCGACGATCGTGCCCATGCTAAGACCGAGCACGGCAGGCGTGTTGGGAGGAAACAATGAATCGCCCCATAGCAGCGCGGCGATGCCGAGCGCCACATCGAGCCAGCCGCCGTACCAAAGCACCCTGGTCGCCTGCTGCATTTGCCTGCGCTTGAGCTCCTCGTCCATCGCATCGCTCCTCGTTCGTCACTTGCCGCGCGACTCCGTCGGCCGGAATTCGGCGGCCATCTTGTCGAGCACGCCGTTCACGAACTTGTAGCCGTCGGTGCCGCCGTAGCTCTTCGCCAGTTCCACCGCCTCGTTGATCACCGCCCGGTACGGCACCTCGGGCTGATGCGCGAGCTCGTAGCCCGCGAGCAGCAGGATGCCGCGCTCGACCGGGGAGAGCCGCACGAAGGCACGGTCGAGGTGGGGCGTGATCGCCTGCTCCATCTCGGTCGCGGCGGCGATCGCGCCTTCCAGCAGCGTCCTGAAGTATTCCGCGTCGATCTTGTCGAAACCCTTGGCCTCGGCCAGGTGCCGCGCGATCGCGGCCGGGTCGGTCTTCGCGATCTGCCACTGGTAGAGCCCCTGCAGGGCGAACTCGCGCGAGCGGCGCCGGTCGGTCTTGATCATCGCGCGGTCAACCTTCGTCCAGGCGGTTCATCAGGTTGGCCATCTCGATCGCGGCCAGCGCGCAATCGGCGCCCTTCTGCGGCGCCCGCTCGAGCGCCTGCTCGTCGTTCTCGGTGGTCAGTATGCCGTTGGCGATCGGCACGCCGGTATCGAGCGCAACCGCGGTGATGCCGCTCGCCGACTCGTTGGAGACGATCTCGAAATGGTAGGTCTCGCCGCGGATCACCGCGCCCAACGCGATCAGCGCGTCGTAATGGCCGCTGGCGGCGAGCTTCTGCAGGACCAGCGGCGTCTCCAGCGCGCCCGGCACGGAGACGACGCGGATATCGTCCGGGTTGACGCCATGCTCCACGAGTTTCGCGGCGCAGGCCTCGAGCAGGCCTTCGCCCACTTCCTCGTTGAAGCGGCTCACCACGATGCCGATGCGCAGGCCCTCGCCTTCCAGATCGGGCTCGATGCGTTCAATTTCTTCGTTCATATCCGTTCAGTGCCGGGGAATGGGAAAAGCCTATTTCCCATTCCCCGGCTGCAGGTAACCCACGACTTCCAGGCCGAAGCCGGCCATGCTGGGCATGCGGCGCGGCAGCGCCATCAACCGCATCTTCTTCACGCCCAGGTCACGC
>CAZOQY010000165.1:0-1605 GCA_964581835.1 uncultured Streptomycetaceae bacterium
GAAGCAACATTGCGGCTTTCCGACCACAGGAGTAGGTTAGCCGGGCACGGCTCGGGCGGAGGAGAAATGGCCGGAAGGCCGAAGAAAAACAGGGTAGTGCGAGCGAGCGCGCGCGCCGGGGGCAAGGAGACGCGCCGCCGCGCCCGCGACGCGCTGCGCGAGGTCGAGGGCCGGTTTCGCTCGACTTTCGAGCAGGCGGCCGTCGGTCTGGCGCACACCACGACCGAGGGCGCGTTCCTGCAGGTCAACAGCCGGCTGTGCCGGATGCTGGGCTACACCGCGGCCGAGCTGCGGGCGCTGACCACGCGCGATCTGACGCACCCCGACGACCGCGACCGGCAGGACGCGCTGCGCCGGCAACTGATCGCGGGGCGCCGCCGTTCCTTTTCGTCCGAGAAGCGCTACGTGCGCAAGGACGGCTCGGCGCTGTGGGTCAACCGCACCGTGACGCTCGCCCGCCGTCCTGACGGCGCGCGCTACCTGATCCAGGTCATCGAGGACATCTCGGAGCGCAAGCGCACCGAGGCGCGGCTCGCCCGCCAGACCCGCGCGCGGCGCGTGATGGCGGAGTGCAGTCACGTCCTGGTCCATGCCGATGACGAGACGCGGATGCTGCAGAGCATGTGCCGCATTGTGGTCGATTCCGGCGGTTACAAGATGGCCTGGGTGGGCTATCCCGCCGGCGCCGACCGGCGCGCGATCCGCGCCGTCGCGCATGCCGGCTACGGCAAGGACGCGCCGATGACCGCGGCGGTGGCATGGAGCGCGGACGGCCGTTATCAGGGCTTCATGTCCGAGGTCATCGAGACGGGCAAGCCGCATATCGCCCGCGACATCCTGAACGATCCGAAGCTTTCCCGCCGCAGGGCGCGCGCGCTGCAGCATGGTTTCCAGTCCTCGATCGCGCTGCCGCTCGAGGCCGACGGCGAAATCCTCGGCGCGATCGCGATCTACGCGCGGGAAGCCGACGCATTCGACGAGGAGGAAATAGTGCTCCTCACCGATCTCGCCGGCGACATCGCCTACGGCATCGGTCATCTGCGCACGCGCGTCGCCCACTCGCACGCGGAGGAGCGGTTGCGCGAGAGCGAGCGGCGGGTGCGCGAAGTGTTCGATCACGCGGCCGTCGGCATCACGCGCACCGATCCCAACGGCATCATGGTCGAAGTCAACCAGCGCTTCTGCGAGATGCTCGGCTATACGCGCGAGGAGCTGGTCGGCAGGCACGTCAAGGAAATCACCCATACCGACGATTACGGCCGGGGCGCGCGTTTCCGCGGCGAGGCCAGGCAGGGCGCCGGCGCCGACGTCCTCACCAACGAGAAGCGGTTCCTGCGCAAGGACGGCGGCGTGCTGTGGGCCCGGCGCACGGCCAGCGTCGTCCGCAACGAGGCGGGAGAGGTTATCGATCTGGTCGCCGTGATCGAGGACATTACCGAGCGCAAGATCGCCGAACGCCGTTTCGAGGAGACCTTCGATCAGGCGCCGGTGGGTATCGCGCACGTCGGCCTCGATTTCCGCCTGACGATGGTCAACCGCAAGCTGTGCGACATGTTCGGCTACGAGGCGGACGAACTGCTCGGCATGCGCTTCGGCACGCTGTCC
>CAZOQY010000165.1:1705-7328 GCA_964581835.1 uncultured Streptomycetaceae bacterium
CACAGCAACGAGAAGCGTTACGTTCGCAAGGACGGCAGGGTGATCTGGGTAAACCGGACCGAGTCGGTGGCCCGGGACGCCCTGGGCGGGCCGATGTACTTCATCCGCGTCATCGAGGACATCACCGAGCGCAAGGAACTGGAGCGCCAGTTCCGCGACAACTTCGACCAGGCGGCGGTCGGCATCGCGCACGTCGGTTTCGACAACCACTACATCCGCGTCAACCGCAAGCTGTGCGAGATCACCGGCTACGCCGAGGCCGAACTGGTCGGCAAGCCGGCGTCCACGGCCTCCCATCCCGACGACAGCGGCTCGGGCGACAGCGAGCGCAAGCGCCTGAATGCGGGCGAGATCGACAGCTTCAGCAACGAAAAACGCTACGTCCACAAGGACGGCCACCTGTTCTGGGTGAAGCGCACCGAGTCGCTCGCGCGCGACAGCGACGGCAAGCCGCTGTACTACATCCGCGTGATCGAGGACGTCACGGACCGCAAGCGCGCGGAAGAGGCGGTGGTGCGCGAGCGTGCGCTGCTGCGCACCGTCGTGGACAACCTGCCCGACCGTATCTACGCCAAGGACCTCGAGGGCCGCTTCCTGCTGCAGAACGCCGTGAACGCGCGGGCGCACGGCGCCGGCAGCCCGGACGAACTGCTCGGCAAGACCGTGTACGACGTCTTCCCGCGGGAGATGGCCGAGCGGGTGGAGCGCGAGGACCGCGACATCATCCAGTCCGGCCGGCCGCTGGTGGACCGCGAGCGCGCGTCCACCGATGCCGCCGGCAACACGCGCTGGCTGTCTTCCACCAAGGTGCCGTTGCGCGACGCCGACGGCAAGGCGTTCGGCCTGATCGGCGTGAACCGCGACATCACCGAGCGCAAGCGCATGGAGCAGGAACTGCGCGAGAACGTGGAACGCTTCGAGATCGCGGCGCGGGTGACCAACGACGTGATCTGGGACTGGGACCTCAAGACCGACACCATGTGGTGGAGCGACGGCTTCCGGGTGCTGTTCGGCTACGACAGGAACGCGGTCGAGCCCGGCCCCGAGTCCTGGTACACGCGGCTGCATCCGGCTGACCACGACCGCGTCGTCAAGACCATCCGCCGGGTCATCGAGGGGGGCGAGGCCTACTGGAGCGACGAGTACCGCTTCCGTCGCGCCGACGGCAGTTACGCCGACATCTACGACCGCGGTTACATCATCCAGGGAGAGGACGGCACGCCGGTGCGCATGATCGGCGCCATGGTGGACGTGACCGAACGCACGCAGTCCGCGCGCCGCCGCGACCTGGAGCACGTAGTGACCGGCGTGCTGGCCGGGTCGCCGAGCCTGGACACGGCCATGCCTCAGCTGATCCGTGCCATGTGCGAGACGATGGGCTGGGCGTACGGCGCGCGTTGGGTTTGCGATGCGAGCGTGCCTAGCATGGAGCGCGCGGAGTTCTGGGCCGACACAGCGATCGAGTTCGACCCTGCCGACCGCGAGCTCTGGAGTCGGCAGGTGGGGTCAAACGGCTCGCAGATGCTGCTGCGCCGCGCCTGGGCACAGCAGGAGCCGACCTGGATCACCGACCTCGACCAGCAGTCCTTCCGGCGCATCATCAGTACGCGCAAGCTCGGCTTTCGCAGCGCGTTTGCCTTTCCGATCATCGCGGGTGGCGAGGTCATCGGGCTGCTCGAGTTCTTCAGCCGGGAAGCGCGCCAGGTGGACGACGTCCTGCTCGACATGGCGCGCTCGATCGGCAGCCAGGTCGGACAGTTCATCCAGCGCAAGAACGCCGAGCAGGCCTTGCGCGAGAGCGAGGAGCAGTTTCGCCAGCTCTCCGGCAACATCCCGCAGGTGTTCTGGATCACCGACGTCGGGCAGAAGGAGACGCTCTACGTCAGCCCGGCGGCGGAGGCCATGCTCGGACGCCCGCTGCGGCAGTTGCTGGACCAGCCGCGCCTGCTGGTGCGGGCCATCCACCCCGAGGACCGCCCGCGAGTCCACCAGGCGCGCAAGAAAGCGGTGGAAGGGGGCTACGACGAAACTTACCGCATTACACGCGCGGACGGCTCGATCCGCTGGGTGCACGACCGCGCGTTCCCGGTGCGCGACCCCGCCGGCCAGGTGTACCGCATCGCCGGCATCGCGGAAGACGTGACCGACCGCATCCTCGCGGAAGAGCGCCTGAAGCAGCTCGCGCATTTCGACGTGCTGACAGCGCTGCCGAACCGGGCGCTTTATTACGACCGGCTGAGGCAGGCATTGGCGCAGGCGAAGCGCAACGGCTGGACCGCCGGCGTCATGTTCGTGGACATGGATCGCTTCAAGATCGTCAACGACACGCTGGGCCACGCCGTCGGCGACTTGCTGCTGCAGCAGGCGGCCGGGCGCCTGCTGCAGTCGGTGCGCGCGAACGACACGGTCGGGCGCCTCGGCGGCGACGAATTCGCGGTCGTGCTCTCGAGCCTTGCCGACGCCAAGGACGCGGGCCTGGTCGCGCAGAAGATCATCGCCAGCTTCAACGAGCCGTTCAAGCTGCAGGGCTCGGAGATTTTCGTCACCGTCAGCATCGGCATCACGCTCTACCCGCACGACGACACCGAGCAGGAAACGCTGATCAAGAACGCGGACACGGCGATGTACCGGGCCAAGGAGTCGGGACGCAACGGTTACCAGTTCTACACGCCGGAGATGAACGCGAAGGCGCGGGAATTCCTGAGCCTGGAGAGTAGCCTGCGCCGGGCGCTCGATCACCATCAGTTCGTGCTGCATTATCAGCCCAAGGCCGACGTCGCGACCGGCGAAATCTCTGGCATGGAGGCGCTGCTGCGCTGGCGGCATCCGACGCGCGGGCTGGTGCCGCCATCGGAATTCATCCCGATACTGGAGGAGACCGGCCTGATCGTTGCCGTCGGCGAGTGGGTCATCGAAACGGCATGCGCCCAGATCCACAACTGGCAACGGACGGGGCTCAAGGTGGTGCCGGTCGCGGTCAACCTGTCGCCTCGCCAGTTCGTCACGCGCGACCTCGGCGCGCGCATCCGTCGGCTGCTCGAACAGGGCAAGACCGATCCGCGACTGATCGAGTTCGAACTGACGGAAGGCTCGCTGATGGCCAACATCGAGGAATCGCGGCGCACGCTCGCTTACCTCAAGTCTCTCGGCGTGGGCATCGCGATCGACGATTTCGGCACCGGCTACTCGAGCCTGGCGTACCTCAAGCGCTTCCCGCTCGACGCGCTCAAGATCGACCGGTCGTTCGTGCGGGACATTACCACCGACCCGGACGACGCCACCATCACGCGCACGGTGATCACGATGGCGCACAGCCTGGGATTGAAGGTCGTCGCCGAAGGGGTGGAGACGATCGAGCAGCTCCTGTTCCTGGCGGGTGACGGCTGCGACCAGGTGCAGGGCTATTACTTCACGCCGCCGCTGCCCGTGGAAGAATGCGCAGTGTGGCTGGCCGAGGACCGGCGCCTGAAGCGCAAGCTGGGTTGAAAAACGTGATTCGTGAGTCGTAATTCGACTCGCGAAAAAGGGGTCAGGACCCTTTTCCGGAAAAAGGGTCCTGACCCCTTTTCGAGGGTGGTCAGCCCTGGACCAGGACGGCCGCGACCACCTTGCGGCTTTCGGAGGCGAGGATGTTGTAGGTGCGGCAGGCGGCGCGGGTATCCATCACTTCCACGCCCACGCCCGTCGCGGCCAGTGCGCGCGCCAGCTCGGGACGCGGGAAACGCTGGGTCGCGCCGGTGCCGAAAATCACGATTTCGGGTTTCAGATCGGCAATGAAGCCGAAATCCGCGCCGCCCAGGGCCTCGAACACGGTCACTTTCCACTCGGTTACCCGCTCCGGCGTCACCAGCACGCCCGTTTCGTGGCGCACGGTATTGACGGCGACGTAGCCGGCGCCGTACCCGGTGAACAGTTGCAGTCCCGTGCCGGGCGTCAGGTGCAGTTTCATAAGCTTATGATTTGCTTAAGGTTAATGCCTCTGTTAGGATATCACGCTTTTGCACTGCCGAATCCGCACGATCGCGCACCATGGAAGAATTTTCCCGGATCAAACGCCTCCCGCCGTACGTCTTCAACGTAACCGGCGAGTTGAAGCTCGCCGCCCGCCGGCGCGGCGAGGACGTGATCGACTTCAGCATGGGCAATCCCGACCAGCCGACGCCGCGGCACATCGTCGACAAGCTGGTCGAGACCGTGCAGCGCCCCGACACCCACGGCTACTCGGTGTCGAAGGGCATCTACCGCCTGCGCCGCGCGATCTGCAACTGGTACAAGTCGCGCTACGACGTCGAGCTCGACCCGGACTCCGAGGCGATCGTCACCATCGGCTCGAAGGAGGGCATCGCCCACCTCGCGCTGGCGACGCTCGACCAGGGCGACACCGTGCTGGTGCCGAACCCGAGCTACCCGATCCACATCTACGGGCCGGTGATCTCCGGCGCGGACATCCGCCACGTGCCGATGCGCCCCGACGTCGATTTCTTCGAGGAGGTCGAGAAGGCGTTCAAGGACTCGTATCCCAAGCCGAAGATGCTGATCGTCAACTTCCCCAGCAATCCGACGACCCAGTGCGTGGACCTGGCGTTCTTCGAGAGGCTGGTGGCGCTGGCGAAGGAACACCACGTCTACATCGTGCACGACCTCGCCTACGCCGACATCGTGTTCGACGGCTACAAGGCGCCCTCGATCATGCAGGTGCCGGGCGCGCGCGACATCGCGGTCGAGTTCTTCACCATGTCGAAGAGCTACAACATGGCGGGCTGGCGCGTGGGCTACATGGTCGGCAACCGCGAGCTGGTCACCGCGCTCGCGCGCATGAAGAGCTACCACGACTACGGCACCTTCACGCCGATACAGGTCGCCTCGATCATCGCGCTGGAAGGTCCGCAGGAATGCGTGGAGACCGTGCGCCGGGTGTACCAGGGCCGGCGCGACGTCATGTGCGCGGGCCTGAAGGCGGTCGGCTGGAACGTCGAGGTGCCGAAAGCGAGCATGTACATCTGGGCGCCGATCCCGGAGCAGTACGGCAAGATGGGCTCGCTCGAGTTCTCGAAAAAACTGCTGGCGGATGCGAAGATAGCGGTAGCGCCCGGAATTGGTTTTGGACACTACGGAGATGGTCACGTCCGTTTTGCCCTTATTGAGAATGAAGCCCGCTCCAGACAGGCGCTAAGGGGCATCAGGGAAATGTTCCGCAAAGACGGTTTGATATGAAATCCATCAACGTAGGACTGTTGGGCATCGGCACCGTGGGCAGCGGTACGTTCGCTGTCCTCGCCCGCAACCAGGAGGAGATCGCGCGCCGCGCCGGCTGCGCCATCACCATGAAGATGGTGGCGGACAAGGATCTCGAGCGCGCGCGCAAGCTGGTCGGCGGCAAGGCCGTCGTGACCGCCGACGCGAACGAAGTCGTCGACAGTCCCGACATCGACTTCGTGGTCGAGCTGATCGGCGGCACCGGCGTGGCGAAAGAGCTGATTCTCAAGGCGATCGGCCGCGGCAAGCACGTCGTCACCGCCAACAAGTCGCTGCTGGCGCAGCACGGCAACGAGATATTCGCCGCCGCGCAGAAGAAGGACGTGATGGTCGCGTTCGAGGCGGCGGTGGGGGGCGGCATCCCCAT
>CAZOQY010000166.1:0-1413 GCA_964581835.1 uncultured Streptomycetaceae bacterium
TTTCCCACGACAGCGTGCGCAGGTTCATCTCCTCGATACTTGCCAGTACCGTGACAAGACAGAGGAAGCCGCTGATAAGGTAAAGGTGGCTCTCGATCAACTGCCGCTCGTACCAGCGGCGAAAGCCGATTTTCCGGATGCCTTCGGCCAACTCCATAAAGCGTGATTCGTGAATCGTGATGGGTGATTCGACTCAAAGCTTACGCCAGTTTCAGGTTCCTCTTGGCGCCTTGGCGGCTAATTTTCTGCTGCGCGCCTCAGGTAGAACCAGCGCGCGAGCGGCGCAAGCACGCCGAAGATGCCGATGCTGGCGAAAGCCAGCCCCCACGCGGTAATGCTGCGGTTGCCGCCGGCAAGATCGAGCACCATGCCGAACACCAGCGGCGCGAGGCAGGCCGAGCTGAAGCCGATGAAGGAGTACACCGCCATCGTCGCGCCGCGCGTCTCGGGCGGCGCGGAGGCAATCGCGCCGGAGGTCAATGCGGCCGAGTCGCCGAGCATCAGGCCGTAATGCACGCACATGATGAGGAACACCAGCACCCACGGCAGCGCCGCGGTGTAGCCCAGCACGCAGGCGAGCAGCCCGGAGGCGGTCATGAACGTGAAGATGACGCGCGTGCGGCCGAAGCGGATGGCGAGCTCGTTGCCCGACACGCTCATCACCGGCCCCAGCATGTTGATGGCGGCGGCGAGCGTCGCCGCAGCAATCAACATCGGCGCGTCCGCCGGCTGGAGCGAGGCGGTGAAGACCAGGAACGCCACCATCCACGAGCGCTGGCCGAACAATTCGTAGTTGTGCGCCGAGTAGCCGATGATGAAGGGCAGCGTCTTGCGGTTCTTAACCACCGGCCGGAAATCGAGCAATGCCGGCGCCGGCTGGCTCGCCGCGCGCGTGCGGCCGCGCGGCATGGCGAGACCGACCAGCAGCGCCGCGATCACCGGGCCGGCGGCGCCCCAGGCGAACGCCGCCTGCCAGCCCCAGACCGCGCCGATCCAGCCGCAGATCAATATGGAGAAGGTCGAGCCGATGCCGAAGCTCGCGGTGTAGAAGCCGACCGCGCGCGACTGCACCGGTCCTTCGAGCTGGTCGGCCAGCATTTTCAGGCCCGGCATGTAGCTGCCGCCCAGTCCCGCGCCGATCAGGAACTGGAAGAACAGCGCGCTCCACAAGCCTTCGGCGAACAGCATGAAGCCCGCCGCGCCGGCGATCGACAGCGCACAGGCGAAAGCGTACACCCGGCGCGCGTCCACCCGGTCGGTGAGGCTGGTCAGGACCGGGGTCGCCGCGACGTAGCCGGCGTAGTAAATGCCGCTGATCAGCCCGGCCCCGGAATTGGTCAGCCCCCACTCCTTCTGCAGCGACGGCAGCAGCGTGGTGTAGGTGGCGAAGCCGGTCATGCAGAAAGTTTCCGC
>CAZOQY010000166.1:1513-7325 GCA_964581835.1 uncultured Streptomycetaceae bacterium
GCGAACGCCTCCGCCATGCGGCGGTAGCCCTTCGCGTTGGGATGGATCTGGTCGGATTTCTGGTCCGGCCGGTAGAGCACGTCGGTGACGATCTTGCCCTCGTAGGGAATGTTGAACTCCTTCGCCAGCTCCTCGTAGAACGCCGGCGCGCTGGTGATCAGCGCGGGCTTGGGCACCCCGAACAGCACGACGGAGATGCCGCGACCCTGGATGGCCTGGATGATCTTGCGCAGGTTGTCCTTGATCTCCGCGTCGTCGAGCTTGCGCAGCATGTCGTTGCCGCCAAGACCCACGATCATCAGGGCCGGCCGGTGCTCGTCGATGACGCTTTCCAGGCGGGCGAGCCCGCCGCCGGTCACTTCGCCGGGCACGCCGGCACGCACGACCTTGCGCTGGATGAGCTCGCCCAGCACCACGGGGTAGCTCTCGGCCTCCGACGCGCCGGTGCCATAAGTCAGGCTGTCGCCGAACGCGACGATGACGTCGCCGGGTCCGACCGGCGAGACGCGCGGCACCTTCGGACTACAACTCGCGACCAGGAGAGCGAGCAGCAGCGCGAGCGCAAACCGTCTCACGACCGGTAATTCAGCAGCGCGAGTTGTAATCATGGAATCTTTCGTGCGTAGTCCCGGTCAGGAAACGCGGTGGCTGGACGAGGCGGCCATTCTAGCAGCGCTCCGCAAACAATCCCGTCATGCGCCCTTGCGTTCGCCGCGTTTCCTGAGGTCGCGCAGGATTTCCCGCGCGGCGTTGTGCCCCGGCAGGCCCGACACGCCGCCGCCCGGGTGCGTGCCGGCGCCGCACAGGTAGAGTCCGGCCACCGGCGTGCGGTAGTCGGCATGGCCCAGCACCGGACGCGCGCTCCACACCTGGTCCAGCGTCAGCGCGCCGTGGAAGATGTCGCCGCCGGTCAGGCCGAACTCGCGCTCGAGGTCGAGCGGCGAGAGTATCCGGCGTCCGATCACCGAAGCCTTGAAATTGGGCGCGTAGCGGTTGACGGTCTCGATCACCAGGTCCGCCGCGGGCTCGCGGATCGAATCCCAGTCGAGCCCCTTGGGCAGGTCGTAGGCGAAATGCTGGCAGAACAGGCTGGCGACGTGCTTGCCCGGCGGCGCCAGCGTCGGGTCCACGGTGGAGGGAATCAGCATTTCCACGATCGGCGCGCGCGAGCAGCCGAGCGTGCGCGCGTCGAAATACGCCTGCTCCATGTAGGCGAGCGAGGGGCCGATGACGATGCCCGACTGGTGGTGCGCCTGCAGGTGCCTGCCCGGCAGGCAGTCGAAGTCCGGCAGCTCGGACAGCGCCACGTTCATGCGGAAAGTCGCGGAGCCGCACTTGTAGCCGCGCATGCGCTGCACGAAGTCGGCGTCGAGCGCCTGCTCGCCGACTAAGCCCAGGAACAGCAGCCTCGGGTTGATGGCGCCGACCACGAAGCGCGCGTCGATCATGGAACCGTCGGCGAGCTGCACGCCCTGCGCGCCGCGATCGTCCACGCACACCTTGGCGACCTCGCAATCGACGGTGATCTCGACGCCGCGTCGCTCGGCTTCCTTCGCCATCGCCTGCGTGATCGAACCCATGCCGCCGACCGCGTGGCCCCACGCGCCGCGCCGGCCGTTCACTTCGCCGATTACGTGGTGCAGCAGCACGTAGGCGGATCCCGGCGCGTACGGCGTCGCGTAGTTGCCGACCACCGCGTCGAAACCGAAGATCGCCTTCAGCGGCGCGGATTCGAACCAGGCGTCGAGCAGGTCGCCCGCGCTCTTGGTCATGAGGTCGAAGAAATCGCGCCGCGCGGCCATGCCGGCCTTGCGCAGGCGGTGGACGGTGCGCAGCGCGGCGAACACGTCGCGCGCGCCGCCGCCGACGTTGGGCGGAGTCTCGAGCAGCATCTCGCGCAGCACGCTGCCCGCGCGCTCCAGCATCGCGTAGTAGTCGGGCAGCCGTTCCGCGTCGCGCGCGGAAAAGCGCCCGATCTCGGTCTGGGTCTGGCCGAGGGAATTGCCGATCTTGAGGTACGAATGGCCGGCGAGCGGCAGGAAGTTCGCGATCGGCCGCTCGAGAATCTTCAGGCCGTGCTCGGCGAGCTTCAGGTCGCGGATCACCTTGGGATGCAGCAGGCTCACCGTGTAGGCGGCGGCCGAGTTGCGGAACCCGGGGAAGAATTCCTCCGTCACCGCCGCGCCGCCGACGACCGGCCGGCGCTCGAGCACCCTCACCTTGTAGCCGGCGCCGGCGAGATAACAGGCGCAGGTCAGCCCGTTGTGACCGCCTCCGACGATCAGCGCGTCGTAGGGTTTATGGTTGGGCATGGACGATAGGGGTGGCGCGCCTGGCGGGATTCGAACCCACGACCCTTGGCTTCGGAGGCCAATACTCTATCCTCTGAGCTACAGGCGCACGCGGACGGAATTTTAGCACAGGGCCCCTCTACTATCGCCCCGAAATCAAGGTATTACGCTCCCGTTTCGGCGCCTTGGGCTATAATGGGCGCCTTCGCAAGCAACCGCTGACACCGCTCCCATGGCCGACCCTCATTCCGAAGAACATTCCTCGCTGATCAAGACGCCCAAACAACTCATCATCGTCGTGGTGCTGGCGTTCGTGGTGCCGATTGCGCTGATCGTGGTGCTGACGCAGCTCGTCGCCGGCAGCCCGGACATGAGCAAGAACAACCCGGCGCTGTCGGAAGAGGCGGTCGCCAAGCGCTTGAAGCCGGTCGGCGAAGTGGCGGTCGACGAGAGCCAGCCGAAGCCGGAACCCGCCGCGCCAGTGGCCGTCGCCGCAACATCGGCCGCGGTGGTGCCGGCCGCCGCCGCGGGCGACGCCGGCAAGGGCAAATCGGTCTACGCCTCGGCCTGCACGGTCTGTCACGCCGCCGGCGTGGCGGGCGCGCCGAAGACCGGAGACAAAACGGCGTGGGCACCGCGCCTGAAGACCGGCACGGCGGCGCTCTACACCACCGCGATCAAGGGCAAGGGCGCGATGCCGCCCAAGGGCGGCAACCTGTCGCTCTCCGACGCCGACGTGAAAGCGGCGGTGGACTACATGGTCGGACTGTCGAAGTAACGAATAGCGTAAATCTTGAAAAAAGCGCAGCGCCCGCTGCGCTTTTTTCATCCTCATGGCGACCCTCGCGATAGGTGATGTCCAGGGCTGCTACGACCAGCTGATGCGGCTGCTCGAGCGCGCGGGCTACGACGAGCGGCGCGACGTGCTGTGGTTCGTCGGCGACCTCGTCAACCGCGGGCCGCAGTCGGCGCAGGTCCTGCGTTTCGCCAGGGGGCTGGGCGAGCGGCAGGTCACCGTGCTCGGCAACCACGATCTCGCACTGCTGGTCGTCGCTGGCGGCGTGAAAAAGCCGCACCGGGGCGACACCTTCGACGAACTGCTCGCGGCGCCCGACCGCGACGAGCTCGTCGACTGGCTGCGCCGCCAGAAGCTGCTGCACGCCGGCGACGGCCATGCCATGGTGCACGCGGGGTTGCTGCCGCAGTGGAGTCTCGCGCAGGCGGCTACGCTCGCGCGCGAGGTGGAGACCGCTTTGCAGGGACCCGACCACCGCGAGTTTCTCAGGCACATGTACGGCAACGAGCCGGCGGCCTGGCGCGACGATCTCGCGGGCTACGACCGGCTGCGCGTCATCGTCAACGCAATGACGCGCCTGCGGCTCGTCAGCGCCACGGGCGCGATGGAATTCCGCCACAAGCTGGGGCCCGCCAGCGCGCCGGCCGGCTACCTGCCGTGGTACGACGCGCCCGGCCGCGCCAGCCGCGGCGACCGCATCCTGTTCGGCCACTGGGCCGCCCTGGGCCTCATGCAGCGCCGGGACGTCGTGTGCCTCGACACCGGCTGCGTGTGGGGGCGCGCGCTCACCGCGCTGCGGCTGGAGGACGGCCGGCTGTTTCAGCTGGACTGCGCGGAACTCAGGGGAACAGCGTCCGAAGAATAGCCGCGTGCGCGCCGCGCGCGAGTTCGCGCCGGCACCCGCCCCGGCTCTCCAGTTGCGGCAGGAAAGACAATTCGGCGCGCAGGCCGGGCCTGGCGGCTATCGCTTCGAGCGTATCCCACAGCGTTTTCCCGCCGCAATAGGCGGCCTCCGCGCAGCGCGCGCCATCCGCTCGCGCGTAGCGGATCGCGACCGGGCACACCTGCGCGCCGGCTTGCACCGCGGCCTGCATCAGCGACGAATGGAACGTCAGCACGTTGCTGCCGTCGGTGGTGGTCCCCTCCGGAAACACCGCGACCGGGTCGCCCTCGCCCATCAGTTGCGCCAGCCGGCTGCCGATACGCGCGGTATCCTGCCTGCGCGCCCGCCGGATGAACAGCGTGCCGACCCGTATCGCCATCCAGCCGATCACGGGCCAATCGCGCACCTCGCTTTTGGCGACGAAACG
The DNA here is from genome assembly GCA_964581835.1 of uncultured Streptomycetaceae bacterium. Taxonomy (GTDB): domain Bacteria; phylum Pseudomonadota; class Gammaproteobacteria; order Burkholderiales; family SG8-41; genus SG8-41. Next base: position 5,911 of record CAZOQY010000166.1, read on the forward strand.
CGACGGCACCACGGCGTTGATCGCGACGATGTCGAGCCAGGAAACGTGGTTCGCGACGATCATGAGCGGCGCGCCGCACGGCGGCACGCGCTCGCCGGTCACGTGCAGGCGCACCGCGAGGATGCGGAGCAGATCGAGCGACCAGGCGCGCACGCGCTGCCGGCGCCGCTCGCGGCCGGCGAAAGGAAGCACCAGCGTTGCGATGGCCGCGCCGGCGGCGAGATGCCATCCGACGCGCGCAAGACGCAGCAGGCACAATGCGCGGGAGACGACGGGCCGCCCGTCGCCCCGGGCAAGCGGCGCAGGCTGCTCCAGCGCGATGTCGAGGCGGCTCAGAATGCCGCCCCTTTCAGGAAGCGCCGCGCGTAGCGCGGATCGACGCGGGAGAGCGGCAGCAGCATCAGCAGATCGGCGGTATTGAAATCCGGATCCCACGCCGGCGCGCCGCAGACATAGGCCCCGAGCCGCACGTAGCCCTTGATGAGCGGGGGCAAGGGCGTTGCCGCGTCGCCGCCGAAGCGGTGCATGGGCAACTCGCGGCGCGGGAACACGCGGTACTCGATCGGGGAGAAGCTGGTTTCCCGCAGCCGGCGGTAGACTCCTGCCGCGCCGGCGCCGCCGTCTCCCATGGCTATGCTCGCGCAGCCGATCAGATGACGGTAGCCGTGCTGCAGCATATAGGCGCCGAGGCCCGACCACAGCAGCGCGATGGCGGCGCCGCTGCGGTAATCGGGATGCACGCAGGAGCGGCCCACTTCCACCATGGCCTCGCGCAGGTGATTCAGGCGCGCGAGGTCGAACTCCCCTTCCGCGTAGAACCCGCCGATGCGCCGCGCCCTGGCGCCGGTCAGTATCCGGTAGGTGCCGACCACCTCGTTGCTCTCGGTGTCGCGCACCAGCAGGTGGTCGCAGTAGGCGTCGTAGATGTCGCAGTCGATGCCCTGCTCGCGTCCCGGCACCCGCGCGCCCATCTCGCGCGCGAAAACCTGGTAGCGCAGGCGCTGCGCTTCACGCACCTCGTGGACGTTGCGGGCCAACCCTACGGTCAACGGCTTGCTCGAAGTTTCGCGCTGCAGCTGCGGCTGTCTTGCCAGCATGTTCCCGTCTCCGGTGATGGGACGGAAACGTACGATAGGCGCGCGGAATGACGCCGGGGTGACGGGGCGGTGAAGAATTGGTTACGGAGACGGCGCGCCGCCAGGCTGCTTCACGACGCGGGCGACGCGTCCGTCGGAAATCACCAGCACGCGGTCGCCGGCCTGGAAAATCTCGCCGGCCGGTTGCGTCACTGCGATGACGCGCCCCGTGTCGAGACGGACGGTGATCTCGTGCCCGGGCCGGGTGGCCGCCTGCTGCGCCGCCGCCTCGCCGACGACCGCGCCGGCCACGGTGCCCACCACGCTGCCGAGGACCGC
>CAZOQY010000167.1:0-5790 GCA_964581835.1 uncultured Streptomycetaceae bacterium
TTCGGCGATCGCCTCCGGCGTGGCTTCGTCGGCGAGCCGGTCCATGTCGCGCGATCTGGAAATATCCCAGTTCTGGCAGAACTTGCAGGCGAGGTTGCAGCCTGCTGTGCCGAAGGAAAGGATGCTCGAACCGGGGTAGAACTGGTTGAGCGGCTTCTTTTCGACCGGATCGATACAGAAACCGGATGAGCGGCCGTAGGTAGCGAGCACCATGCGGTCGCCCTCCCGCATGCGCACGAAGCAGGCGCCGCGCTGGCCCTCGTGCAGCCGGCAGTCGCGCGGGCACAGGTCGCATTGCATCCGCCCGTCGTCGAGCAGATGCCACCAGCGGGCGGGATATTCGCGCGTTGCGCTCATGCGCGTGATGCGTAATGGGTAATGAGTAATGCGGAAAATAATCGGCTCATGGTTTACGCATTACCCATCACCCATGACCCATTACCGTTCTTCACGCCACTTGAACACGGTGTAGCGCGAGAGCTTCACTGCCGGATCCCAGAAATCCGGCGGCAGGCCGGCCTTGTACTTGAGCTGGGCCATGAAGTCGGCCGGGTCCTGGAAGTTTTCCCAGACCTGGGGCAGGAAGGTGCTGGTGTGATGGCCGTAATGAAACACGAGGCCGTCGGTGCCGGCACGCAACTGGCGCAACGCGTCCGGCTCGTCGCCGAAGTGGATCGGCTCGAGCGCGGAGAGCACCGAAACCTCGACCGAGATCGCGGCGAATTCCGCCGCGGTGAGGGGCTTGAAGCGGGGATCGCGGAACGCGGCGCCCACCGCGTTGGCTTTCACGTCGTCGGCCAGGGTGCGGTGCGGCTTGAGGGTGCCGATGCAGCCGCGCAGCCTGCTCTCCTGCATCAACGTGATGAAAGAAGCTCCCGGTTGCCTGAGCCAGGGCTGCTCGCCGCCCGCCGCATGGGCGAGGCCCAGCTCGGCTGCGATGGAAGCGCGCGCGAGCGGCAGCAGCACCGCGCCCGCGTCGGGCGGGAACGGGTGCGGCCGGTCCTGCCCGGAATCAGCGGCCATCGCGCGCATCCTCGTAGAAAGCGAAAGCGCCGTAGCCCACCACGCGGCTCCTGTCGCCCGCGGTGTCTCCGGAATTGCGCAGATCGATCAGCTCTGGCTTCAACCCGCGCCGGCGCGCGACATGGGTAAGCCCCATCACCGGCGTTGCGCCGCACGCCTGCTCGTGCGAAAGCCCGGGCGCAAGCGCGAGGATGGCCTGGGCGGTGCCGCGGTCCACGGCCTGCGCGTCGGCGTACGGGAGATAGTGCGAGAGGTCGGAACTCACCACGATCAGCGTTTCGGGGCCGCCCCACAGGACATCGAGCACGTCGGCGACTTCCTGCGCGCCCGCTTGGCCGACCGCGAGCGGCACCAGCGTGAATTGCTCGAGAACGACTTGGAGAAACGGCACGTGCACTTCCAGGGAGTGCTCGAGGGCATGCGCCTGGGCGTTCACGGTCACTTGCGGCAGTTTCCCCAGCGCATCGACGGCGGCCGTATCGATGGCGACCTTGCCGAGGGGCGTGGCGAAGGCAGCACAGCCGGGCAGCGCCAGTCCCCTGACCGCGACTCGATGCGTGGGGCCGAGCAGCACGACGCGGGAAATGCGGCTGCGCGCCGGCGCCAGCAGCGCGTATACGCTCGCCGCGACGGGGCCGGAATAAATGTAGCCCGCGTGGGGCGCGATGATCGCCTTGGGCGCGGCGCGCTCCGGCGCTTCGTGCGCGGCGGCACCGAGCATTTGCGCCAGGTTGCCCGCTAGCTCACGGGGATCGCCTGGATAGAACAGTCCGGCGATGGCTGGCGTCCTCACGGATGCCGAATGGGTTTTGCTCATCGAAAGCGCCGATCACGCGCGCGACAGCGTCGAGGTGGATCGGCGGCAGGCGCGCAATAAGAATTTCATGGCCACCATCGATTATGCGCCCGCTTCGCGCTTTTTCAAGTGCGCGGGGCGCGACACCCGTTGCTGATAAAATCCCTGCAATTACAGAGTCCTTTTCCCGTGCCGAAAACCGCCAAGGCCTACGCCCTGATTCCCGCCGCCGGTTCCGGCGTCCGCATGGGCGTGGCGCGGCCGAAGCAGTACATGGAGGTCTCGGGACGGCCGCTGCTCTACCACGCGCTGCGACCGCTGGCGCTGCATGCCGCGATCGAGCAGGTTTTCGTCGTCCTCGCGCAGGGCGACGAGCGCTTCAAGCGCTGCGACTGGCGCGAATTCGGCGCGAAGATCGAGCCGCTCTACTGCGGTGGCGAGACGCGCGCGGCGAGCGTGTTCAACGGGCTGCTGGCGGCGCGCGACACCGTTTCCGGCGCCGACTGGGTACTGGTGCACGATGCGGCGCGACCCTGCCTCGGGCGCGAGGAGCTGGACCGCCTGTTCGGAGAGCTCGAAGGCGATGACACCGGCGGATTGCTGGCGGTGCCGCTTGCCGACACGCTCAAGCGCGCGAACCGTGAATCGCGGGTCGCGAACACCGAGCCGCGCGACAACCTGTGGCTAGCGCAGACGCCGCAGATGTTCCGCTACCGCTTGCTGATCGAAGCGATGCGCGCGTCCGATCCCGCGGTCGCCACCGACGAAGCGCGCGCCATCGAGGGCCTGGGACTCAAGCCCAGGCTCGTCATGGGCAGCACGTCGAACCTCAAGGTGACTTATCCCGAGGATCTCGTGCTGGCGGAGCTGATACTCGGGAGCCGGGAAGCTGGAACCGCCAGGAAAGACAGGAAAAACAATACTGAACCGCCAAGACGCCAAGGCGCCAAGAAAAACTCAAAACACAGGGCAAAGAAGGGCCGGAAGAAATTCCGCTGAACAGGTCAACGGTTCTTTCTGGATGTCGTTATAACAGTTCAGGAGGGGCTGATCTATGCGGGAGCCATCAGCGGAACTGGACGCGCTCGCCAACAGTGTGATCGGTGCCGCGCTCGAAGTGCATCGAGTGCTCGGACCGGGATTCCTTGAGAGCGTGTACGAAGAAGCGCTCGCGGTCGAATTTGGACTTGGAGGCGTTTCTTTTGAGCGTCAGAAGAGGGTAGCTGTTGCATACAAAGGGCACGAAATCGGCGAAGGAAGGGCCGATTTCATCATCAGCAGTGCTCTGGTTCTGGAATTGAAGGCTGTCGAAAAAATCCTTCCGGTTCACAAGGCGCAGGTCTTGTCCTATATGAAAACCACGGGGTATAGCCTTGGTCTCCTGATAAACTTCCATGAAAGTCTGTTGCGGGAGGGGTTGAGGCGAATCGTGCTTACTGCCTCAGGCGGGCAGAGCTAGGTGGGCAGTTTTCGGTTCTTTTCTTGGCGACTTGGCGACTTGGCGTCTTGGCGGTTCAATTTGTTCTTGATCTGTAATTTTCTTGGCGGTTAGTCGATGAGAATCGGACAAGGTTTCGACGTTCACGCGCTGGTGGCCGGGCGCAAGCTGATCGTTGGCGGCGTGGACATCCCGCACGACAAGGGCCTTGCCGGCCATTCCGACGCCGACGTGCTGATCCACGCGATCTGCGATGCGCTGCTCGGCGCCGCCGGCTTGGGCGACATCGGCACGCATTTCCCCGACACCGACGCGCGCTACAAGGGCATCGACAGCCGCAAGCTGCTGCGCGAGGTTGCGCGGCTGCTGCGTGAAAAAGACTTCAGGGTCGTGAACCTCGACTCGACCATCATCGCGCAGACGCCGAAGATGGCGCCGCACATTCCCGCGATGCGCGCCAACCTCGCCGCCGATCTCGGTGTCGCCGAAGGCGCGGTCAACATCAAGGCCAAGACCACCGAGAAGCTCGGCTTCGTCGGGCGCGGCGAAGGCATCGCCGCGGAAGCGGTCGCGCTGCTGGCGATCGAAGTCGACCCGCCGTCCGGCGGCGATTGACGGGCGACGATTGGCCGCCCGGCGCGCGAACGAGCGCGTAGAATGACTGGTCGGGAATCGTGGAGGGGGAGCAGCCAGGTCCATGAATCGTGCCGAACACATCGCGGCGCTGCGCGCCGCCAGCGGCGTGCTGGCGGGCGGCGACCGGCTGCTGCTCGCGGAATGGAGCGATGCCGACTGGAACCAGCTCCTCGACCGCACGCAAGCCCGGCGGTTCCGCACGAGCGAAGTCGTGATCCAGCGCGGCGCCACCGACCGCGCGCTGCACTTCGTGGTCGCAGGGGTCCTCGAGGTCGGCGTGACGCAGGTGGACGGCGTCAGCATCGCGCCGCTCGCCAAGATCACCGCCGGCAGCATCGTCGGCGAGCAGTCGTTCTTCGATGGCCAGCCGCGCTCGACCAACGTCTACGCGATTTCCGACGGCGAGCTGCTGCGCCTGGAATACGAGGAGTTCATGCGCTTCAGCCAGGAATCGCCGACGCTGACCCGCGACCTGCTGTTCGCGATGGGGCGCGTGCTGTCGTCGCGGCTGCGGAACACGACGTTCCGCGTGCGGCGCTGAAGGCCTGTTGAAAAAACGAAAAACGAGCAACGAGTAACGAGCGACGAGTCACTTCTTCCCCGCGCCGAGCGGCAGCTCGACGCGGGCCCTGAGGCCGCCGCCATCACGCGGCAGGAGCCGCACGCCGCCGCCGTGCATTTGCGCGATGCGGTCGACGATGGCGAGGCCGAGGCCGGTGCCGGTCCCGGTGCGCGCAGCGTCGAGGCGCGTGAAAGGCTGCAGCATGCGCTCGGCTTCGCTGGCCGGCACGCCGGGCCCGCGGTCGCGCACTTCCACCACTGCCTTGCCGTTTTCGACCGCGGTCGAGATTTCGACCTGCCCGCCGCCGTGGCGCAACGCGTTTTCCACCAGGTTGGCGATGAGCCGCTGGATCGCGACCGGGCGCAGGGGCAGGGGTGGCAGCGGCGCCAGTTGCGCGGCCACGTCCTTGCCGGCGCGGGCGTAGCGGTCACGCAATTCGCGCGCGATGGCGTTCAAGTCGCCTTCGGCCACGATGGGCTCGCCTTCGGTGACGCGCGCGAAGTCGAGGAACTGGTTGATCGCGGCGTCGATGTCCTCGATGTCCTGCACCAGCCCGGCCTTCAGCACCGCGTCGCCTTTCTCGTCCAGCATCTCCAGGCCCAGGCGGATGCGCGAGAGCGGCGTGCGCAGGTCGTGCGATACGCCCGCCAGCAGCAGCGCGCGCTCGTCGTCGAGGCGCTTCAGATCGGTGCTCATCTGGTTGAAGGCGCGGGAGAGGGTGCGGATTTCGGTCGGCCCGGACTCGGCGATGGGTGGCGGGGTGCGCCCGCGCCCGATCTCGTCCGCCGCGCGGGCCAGTTCGCGCAACGGGCGGTTGATGCGCGCGACGATGAGATAGGCGCCAAGAAGCGCGAGCGCCAGGACCAGCGCGCCCCAGCCGACCCAGCGCAGCGGGTCGGCGCGCTCCAGGCGCGAGCGCGGCATGAAGACCCAGTAGCTGTCCTCGTCGATGCGGAAGCTCACCCAGGCGCCGCGCACGCCGTCGCGGCTGGAGGCAAGTTGCGTGCCGGCGCCGAGCTGGCGCTTGATCTCCCGCTCGACCAGCCGCAGGAACGGCCGGTCGGGCAGCGGCGCGATGCGCTCGCCCGGGTCGCCGATGTGGACCTGGATGCCTTCTTCCTGCGACAGCTCCTGCAGCAGCTCGATGCGCCTGGACGGATCGGCCGTGATGAGCGCGGCGCGCGTCAGGTTGACCACGCTCGCGATCTGCTGCGCGACCTGGCGCGCGCGCGGCTCGCGCTCGCTGACGCGGAAGATTTCGATCCACGCGAGGTGGGAGACGGCGAGCAGCAGCGCGATCAGCAGCACGCTGCGCCAGAGGAGCGTGCGGGGGAA
>CAZOQY010000167.1:5890-7132 GCA_964581835.1 uncultured Streptomycetaceae bacterium
ACGTAGCCGAACCCCCACACGGTCTGGATGTAGACGGGCTTCGCCGGGTCGGGTTCGATCAGTTTGCGCAGCCGCGAGATCTGCACGTCGATCGAGCGGTCGAAGGCGCCGAACTCGCGCCCGCGCGCGAGTTCCATCAGCTTGTCGCGCGACAGCGGCGAGCGCGGGTGCTGCACCAGCACCTTGAGCAGCGCGAATTCGCCGGTGGTGAGGGAGACGTCCTGGCCGTTCTTCGACAGACTGCGCGCGGCGAGGTTGAAGCGGAACGCGCCGAACTCCACCGTCTGCGGCTCGGTGGAAGGCGCGCCGGGCGGCGCGGCGGGCGGGCGCCGCCGCAGCACCGCCTGGATGCGCGCGAGCAGTTCCCGCGGGTTGAACGGCTTGGGCAGGTAATCGTCGGCGCCGACTTCCAGCCCGACGATGCGGTCGACGTCGTCGCCCTTGGCCGTCAGCATGATGATCGGCAGGGATTCGCCGCCGCCGCGCAGGCGCTTGCAGATGGAGAGCCCGTCCTCGCCCGGCAGCATCAGGTCGAGGATCATCAGGTCGTAGCGCTCGCGCGCGAGGTAGCGGTTCATCTCCGCCGCGTTGGGCACCACCCGCACCGCGTAGCCCTGCTCGTTCAGGTAGCGGTTCAGCAGGTCGCGCAGGCGGGCGTCGTCGTCGACGACCAGTATCCGGGTCTTGGTTTCGGTCATGTGCGCATCGTACCTATTTGCCCGAGCCGCATCCAGTCTACTGTAACAGTGTGTTGCGGCAGGGGCCGTGGATACAAATTGTTGCAAAAGGGCGGGAGCATCCCGTCCCGGCGGGCGTCGAATCCCGTACGATGCCTCATCGCCTGAAAGGGCGGTGATGCACGACATCCATAACCGAATAGCGCAGGGGAAGCTTGATAAAGGAGCAACACAATGCGCAGCAAACTGATCGGTGGATTGGCGGTAGCGGCGGCGTTCTTGATGGCGGCGCCGTCCTGGGCCGATGGCGGTCATCGCCATGGCAATGGACGCGGACATGCGTACGGCCACAGCAAGCACTGGAACAAGCACCACGCGCGCTCGTATTACGTGCACGAGCGCTACGTCGTGCGCGAGGTCGTGCGGCCGGTGCCGGTGTATCCGCAGGCCGTCTACCCGGCCTACCCGGTGGCCGCGCCCGGCATACACGTGGTCCTGCCCAGCCTGTTTGTTCCGTTCTACTGAAATGGATTGCGCCACGCGGGAGGCGGCGGAGTCGGCCTGG
>CAZOQY010000168.1:0-7095 GCA_964581835.1 uncultured Streptomycetaceae bacterium
CCTGCGTCACCGCCGGAACCAGGCCGTCCTGCGCCCACTTCACCTTGTCGAGCCAAGCGTCCTTCATGACCGGCTAGTTTACAGCCTTACCTCAATGCCCCGCTTCGCCATGTGTTCCTTGGCCTGGCGCACGGTGTACTCGCCGTAGTGGAAGATGCTCGCGGCCAGCACGGCGTCCGCCCGCCCCTCGAGGACGCCATCGGCCAGGTGGTCGAGGCTGCCGACGCCGCCGCTGGCGACGATCGGGATCGAAAGCGCCTCCGAGTAGGCGCGGGTCAGCTCGAGGTCGAAGCCGTTGCGCGTGCCGTCGCGGTCCATGCTGGTCAACAGTATCTCGCCGGCGCCGGCGGCTTCCATCCGCCGGCCCCATTCCAGCGCGTCGATCCCGGTCGCGTTGCGACCGCCGTGCGTGTAGACCTGCCAGCGCAGCGGACCGCTGCCGGGAACGCGCTTGGCGTCCACCGCCACCACGATGCACTGCGAGCCGTAGCGCGCGGTCGCGTCGCTGACCAGTTGCGGGTTCTGCACCGCGGCGGTGTTGATGCTGACCTTGTCCGCGCCGGCGTTCAACAGCCGCCGCACGTCCCCGACCGAGCGCACGCCGCCGCCCACCGTGAGCGGGATGAAGACCTGGGACGCGACCGCCTCGACCATGGTCACGATCAGGTCGCGCCCGTCGCTCGAGGCCGTGATGTCGAGGAAGGTCAGCTCGTCCGCGCCCTGCTCGTTGTAGCGCCGCGCGACCTCGACCGGGTCGCCGGCGTCGCGCAGGCCGGTGAAATTGATCCCTTTCACCACGCGGCCGGCGGTGACGTCGAGACAGGGGATGACGCGTTTCGCCAGGCCCATTCGGCGAGAGAGGAGAGAGGAGAGAGGGGAGAGGAACGACTGTAAACTGCGCCTCTCGCCTATCGCCTCACGCCTCTCCTTTCTTCGAAAGCTCGTCCGCCAATTTCTGGGCGGCAGCGAAATCGAGCTTGCCCTCGTAGATGGCGCGGCCGGTGATGGCGCCGGCGATGCCCTCCTGCTGGACCCGGCACAGCGCCTTGATGTCGTCGAGGCCGTTCAGGCCGCCGCTGGCGATGACCGGGACCGACAGCGCTTTCGCCAGCGCCACGGTGGCGTCGATGTTGACGCCGGTCATCATGCCGTCGCGTCCGATGTCGGTATAGATGATCGCTTCCACGCCGTAATCCTGGAATTTCTTCGCGAGATCGACCACCTCGTGGCCGGTCATCTTCGACCAGCCGTCCACCGCGACCTTGCCGTCCTTGGCGTCGAGCGCAACCATCACCTTGCCCGGGAACGCGGTGCACGCCTCGTGCAGGAAGCCGGGCGTCTTCACCGCGGCGGTGCCGATGATGACGTAGGCGACGCCGGAGTCGAGCAGGTGTTCGATCGTGTCGAGGTCGCGTATGCCCCCGCCCAGCTGGATCGGCAGCTTGCCGCCCACCGCCTGCGCGATCGCGCGAATCGAGGGCTCGTTTTTCGGCCGGCCGGCGGCGGCCCCGTTGAGGTCGACGACGTGCAGCCGGCGCGCGCCGAGCTTGAGCCATTGCGCGGCGGTGGCGGCCGGATCGTCCGAGAACACGGTGACCTTGTCCATCGCGCCCTGCTTCAGGCGCACGCACTTGCCGTCCTTGAGATCGATTGCGGGAATGATCAGCATGGTTGCCATTCGATGAAATTCGCCAGCAGCCTGAGTCCGGCCGCGTCACTTTTTTCCGGATGGAATTGAACGGCAAAAACGTTGCCGCGCGCCGCGGCGCAGGCAAACGGCACGCCGTAGTCGCATTCGCCTGCCATGAGCGCGGCGGCGGCGGGCTCCGGGAAATAACTGTGCACGAAATAGAAGCGGCTGCCCTGCGGGATGCCCTGCCACAACGGGTGCGCGACGGTTTGCCGCACCTCGCTCCAGCCCATGTGCGGCACCTTGAGCTTCGCGCCCTTCGCGTCGACCATCTTTGCCGCCGGGAAGCGCTTTACCTGTCCCGGCAGGAAACCCAGCCCGGGCGTGTCGCCCTCCTCGCTGCGGTCGAACAGCATCTGCAGGCCGATGCAGATGCCGAGAAACGGCCGCGCGCGCGCCGCGTCGAGCACCGCGCCGCGCAGCCCGCGCGCGTCCATCTCGCGCATGCAGTCCGGCATCGCGCCCTGGCCCGGGAACACCACGCGCGAGGCGCCCGCGACGACTTTCGGGTCGCTGGTCACCACCACCCTGGCGCGCGCGGCGACGTGCTCGATCGCCTTGGCAACCGAGTGCAGGTTGCCCATGCCGTAATCGATCACAGCGACGTCGGTCATGGCCTGGTGACGGGTGATGAATCCGGATTCGGGACGGAGGACACGTGGGCGTCAGCGTGAAGCCAGTTGCCTGGAACTTATAGCTTGCCCTTGGTGGACGGGACGTCCTTCACCCGCGCATCGCGCTCGACCGCCATGCGCAGCGCACGCCCGAAGGCCTTGAACGCCGTCTCGGCCTGGTGGTGGGCATTGGTGCCCTTGAGGTTGTCCACGTGCAGCGTCACCTTCGCGTGGTTGACGAAGCCCTGGAAGAACTCGTGCACGAGGTCCACGTCGAACTCGCCGATGCGGGCGCGCGTGAACTTGATGTGGAACTCGAGCCCGGGCCGCCCCGACAGGTCGACGACCGCCCGCGACAGCGCCTCGTCGAGCGGCACGTAGGCGTGGCCGTAGCGGCGCACTCCCTTCTTGTCGCCCGCGGCCTTGGCGAAAGCCTGGCCCAGGGTGATGCCGATATCCTCGACGGTGTGGTGCGCGTCGATGTGCAGGTCCCCCCTGGCGACGATCTCGAGGTCGAACACGCCATGGCGCGCGACCTGGTCGAGCATGTGGTCGAGGAATGGCACGCCGGTGGCGATTTTGGCCATGCCCTTGCCGTCAAGGTTGACCTTGACCGCGATTTTCGTTTCCTGGGTGTTGCGGGTGACTGCGGCTTTACGCATGGGCGGTGCTTATTCCGCTACCGGGGCAATGGGCGCAGGCTGGGCTGGAAGAATCAAGCGGGAAGGGCCTGGGTCAGCGCTGAGATGAAAGCGGCGTTCTCGTCCGGCGTGCCGACCGTCACCCTGAGGCAATCGGCCAGCAACCGGTGGGAACCGTGGAGGCTCTTCACCAAGACCCCACGTCGTTTCAATCCGTCGAAAACGCGCTCCGCCTGTTGGATCCTGAACAATATGAAATTGGCGTCACTCGGATACGCCGTTACGCCCGGCAGTTTTCGCAGCCCCTGCAACAGGCGTTCACGCTCTAGCTTGATGGCCGCGGCCTGTTCTGTCAACACGCTTTCGTGCTGCAGCACTTCGCGCGCGACCAGCTGCGTCAGCGTGTTCACATTATACGGCAGCCGCACTTTTTCGAGCTGCGCCAGCCACTGCGGCGCGCCCATGAGCGCACCGAGGCGGAGCCCGGCAAGCCCCAGCTTGGACAGGGTGCGCATGACCAGCAGATTCGGGTGGCGGACCAGGGCAGGAATGAAGCTCCTGCCGGCAAATGCATGGTAGGCCTCATCCACCACCACCAGGCCCGGCGCGGCCTCGACAATGCGCTCGATCAGCCCGGCGTCGAACAGATTGCCGGTGGGGTTGTTGGGATAAGCAATGAAGACGACCGCCGGGCGCTCGCGCTCGACCGCCGTCAGCACCGTCTCGATATCGATGGAAAAATCGTCGCGCAGGTCGACGCCGGCATAGCGCGCGCCGGCAAATGCCGCGATCATGCGGAACATGACGAAGGATGGCTCGACGCCGAGCACGACCGCGCCGGGACGCGCAACCGCGGTGACGACCACCTGAATCAGTTCGTCGGAGCCGTTGCCGAGCAGCAGGTCCATGCCGGCCGGGACGCCGAACGCGCGGTGCAGCTCGCGCTTCAGCTCGCGCGCGCCGGGATCGGGATAGCGGTTCAACGCCGCCGCCTGCGCGAGGCCGGCGAGCCGTCCGCGCAATGCCGCGGGCAGCGAATAGGGATTCTCCATCGCGTCGAGCTTGACCATGCCCGCGCTGTCGGGCACGTGGTAGGCCTTAAGCTGAAGCAGCTCGGGACGGATGATCTCTTCGGGGGTCTTCTGCACCGCGGCGGGAATCACTTCATCCGGTATTCGGCCGAACGCGCGTGCGCGGTCAGCCCTTCGCCGCGCGCGAGCGCCGAGGCGACGCGGCCGAGCTTCGCGGCCGCCTTGCGCGAAATGCGGATCACGCTGGAACGCTTCTGGAAGTCGTAGACGCCGAGCGGCGAGGAAAAACGCGCCGTGCGCGAAGTGGGCAGCACGTGGTTCGGCCCGGCGCAGTAGTCGCCCAGCGCCTCCGAGCTTTCGCGGCCGAGAAAGATCGCGCCGGCGTGCCGGATGCGCGCGAGCAGCGCGTCGGGCTTCGCGACCGACAGCTCGAGGTGCTCGGGCGCGATGCGGTTGACGATGTCGCAGGCCTCGAGGAGGCTGCGCACCTTGATCAGCGCGCCGCGCTTCGACAGCGATGCGGCTATGACGTCGCGCCGCGGCATCGCGGGGAGCTGGCGCTTCATGCTGGCCGCGACGGCATCGAGATAACGGGCGTCGGGCGAAATCAGGATCGCCTGCGCCATCTCGTCGTGCTCCGCCTGGGCGAACAGGTCCATCGCGATCCAGTCGGGATCGGTCTTGCCATCGCACACCACCACCACTTCGGAGGGGCCGGCCACCATGTCGATGCCGACGACGCCGAACACGCGCCGCTTGGCGGCAGCAACGTAGGCGTTGCCCGGGCCGACGATCTTGTCCACCGCGGGGATGGTACCGGTGCCGTAGGCGAGCGCGGCGACCGCTTGCGCCCCGCCGATCGTGAACACGCGGTCCACGCCGCAGATCGCCGCCGCGGCGAGCACGAGGTCGTTCACCACGCCGCCGGGGGCCGGCACGACCATGATGACTTCGCGCACGCCCGCCACTTTCGCCGGCACGGCGTTCATGATCACCGACGACGGGTAGGCCGCCTTGCCGCCGGGCACGTAGATGCCGACGCGGTCGAGCGCGGTGACGCGCTGCCCGAGTTCGGCGCCGGCGGCATCGCGGTAGCGCCAGGAAACAGCGGTCTGCTTGCGGTGATAGGCGCGCACGCGCCGTACCGCCGCCTCGAGGGCAGCGAGGGTTTCCTTCGGGACGCGTTTCGCGGCCTGCTTCAGCCCGGCGCGCGACACCTCGAGCGCGGCGACCGAGTCCGCCTCGACCCGGTCGAAGCGCCGCGTGTACTCGAGCAGCGCCGCGTCGCCGCGCGCCTTGACGTCGGCGAGGATCGCCGCGACGGTCGCGTCGACCTGCGGATCCTGCGCGGACTCGAACGCGAGCAGCGCTCCCAGCTGCGTATCGAAATCGGGCTGCGTGGTGGCGAGGCGGCGGATCGCGGTCATCGCGTCGCCCGGGCAAACGCATCCAGCAGCGGCTGGATCGCGGCACGCTTCAGCTTCAGAGCCGTCTGGTTGACGATCAGCCGCGCGGACAACGGCGTGATCTCCTCGACCGCCTTGAGGTTGTTCGCCTTCAGCGTCTTGCCGGTGGAAACCAGGTCGACGATCGCGTCGGCAAGCCCGGTCAGCGGCGCGAGCTCCATCGAGCCGTAGAGCTTGATCAGGTCCACGTGCACGCCCTTGGCGGCGAAGTGCTCGCGCGCGGTCTGCACGTACTTGGTGGCGACCTTCAGGCGCGCGCCCTGGCGAACCGCGCGGCGGTAATCGAAACCGTTCTGCACCGCCACCACCATGCGGCAGCGCGCGATCTTCAGGTCGAGCGGCTGGTAGAGCCCCTGCCCGCCGTGCTCGTCGAGCACGTCCTTGCCCGCGACGCCCAGGTCGGCGGCGCCGTACTGCACGTAGGTCGGCACGTCGGTCGCGCGCACGATGATGAGCCGCACGTCGCGCTGGCTGGTCGGCAGGATCAGCTTGCGCGAGGTCTCGGGGTCACCGCGCGCGACGATGCCCGCCGCCTTCAGCAACGGCACGGTCTCATCGAAGATGCGGCCCTTGGAGAGCGCGATCGTGATCACGTCGGCAACCCGAATGATTCAATAAAAACAGGATTTTACCGCAAAGGACGCCTGGGAAGCGAAGGGATAGAAAAGCAGAGATTGAACCGCCAAGCACGCCAAGAGAACCAAGAACAAGGACGAAATGAATTCAGAATTTCAGGGCGCGCTGAGCCATCAGGCAACAACAAGAACAAAAAAACGATCCCACCGATTCTATTTTGAATTGCTTCTCTTGGCGTGCTTGGCGGTTCAATTGTTGTTCTGGTTTTTCTCGGCGGTTCAATATTGCATTCAACGGACGCGCCTGATCCGCGCGCCGAGCCGGGAGAGCTTCTCCTCGATGCGCTCGTAGCCGCGATCGAGATGATAGACGCGCTCGACGGTGGTGGCGCCGCGCGCGATCAACCCCGCCAGCACCAGGCTTGCGGAAGCACGCAGGTCCGTCGCCATCACGATCGCGCCGTCGAGGTGGGACACGCCCTTCACCACCGCCGTATTGCCGTCGACCTCGATGTCGGCGCCGAGGCGTTTCAGTTCCTGCACGTGCATGAAGCGGTTCTCGAAGATGGTCTCGGTCACCCGCGCCGTGCCGCGCGCGACGCTGTTCAGCGCCATGAACTGCGCCTGCATGTCGGTGGGGAAAGCGGGATAGGGTGAAGTGCGGATGCTGACCGCGTTCAGCGCGCCGTTCGTCCTCAGCGCGATCCAGTCCGCGCCGGTCTCGATGTGCGCGCCGGTCTCGCGCAGCTTGTCCAGCACCGAATCGAGGATGTCCGGCCGCGCCCCGGTCAGCTTGATATTGCCGCCGGTGGCCGCCGCCGCCGCGAGGAAGGTGCCGGTCTCGATGCGGTCCGGCATCACGCGGTAGCGCGCGCCGTGCAGCCGGTCCACGCCCTCGACCGTGATGACGTCGCTGCCGGCGCCGCGCACACGGGCGCCCATGGCGTTCAGGCAGTTGGCGAGGTCCGTCACCTCGGGCTCGCGCGCAGCGTTCTCGATCATGGTCGTGCCCTGCGCCAGCGTCGCCGCCATCATCAGGTTCTCGGTGCCGGTGACGGTGACAATATCCATGCAGATG
>CAZOQY010000169.1:0-6987 GCA_964581835.1 uncultured Streptomycetaceae bacterium
TAACAGGATTTACAAGATTAGAACCTCGTCTACGCTGAAGCGAAAAAGCCGTTGTTTTAATCCTGTTAATCTTGTTAATCCTGTCTATTATTGGTTTTGGCGGGTGTTATCGATTCAAATTAATCCTGTCCATTCGTTTCCCGGGGAGGAGCGATGAAGGCGATGGTGCTGGAGGGTTTCGGGACGCCGCTGAGGCTGAAGGACGTGCCGAAGCCGAAGATCGGGCCGAACGACGCGCTCATCAGGGTGCGCGTGTGCGGGGCAGGGCTGACGGTGGTGATCATGATTGCGACGCCGGGGCGCATCCAGTCTTATCCCCGCATCCCCGGCCACGAGATTGCCGGCGAGGTGGTGGAGGTGGGGTCGGAAGTGAAGACCGTCAGGGTCGGCCAGCGGGTGACCAACCATTACTACCTGACCTGCGGCAACTGCCGCTATTGCCGCAGCGGGCGCGAGACGCTGTGCGAGAACTTCCGCGGCAACGTCGGCAGCGGCTGCGACGGCGGCTACGCCGAGTACGTGGCGCTGCCCGAGCGCAACCTCGTGCCGATACCCGACGGCGTGACCGACCTGGAAGCGTCGGTGGCGAGCGACGCGATCGCGACGCCGTACCACGCCTGCCACAAGGAGGCGCAGTTGAGCCCGGGCGACGACGTGCTGATCATCGGCGCCGGCGGCGGCGTGGGCATCCACATGGTGCAGATGGCGCGGCTGTGCGGCGGGCGCGTGATCGCCGCCGAGATCGGCGAGGAAAAGATGGCGCTCGCGAAGACCATGGGCGCGGACGAGGTCATCGACGCGCGCCGCGGCGACATCGTGAAACAGGTGAAGGCCCTGACCGGCGGGCGGGGCGTGGATGCCTCGATCGACATCGTCGGCAACAGCAAAACGCTGCAGGCGAGCCTGGAGTCGCTCGCGCCGGCCGGACGCATGGTGATCATCGGCAGCAAGCCCCAGTCGGTGTACGGCGAGGATCCTTCGTTTACAGTGAACCCGCAGGAAGTGATGCGTCAGGGCCAGGAAATACACGGCTCGCGTTACGTCAACAGCGAGGAGATCGTGCGCACGCTGGAACTGGTCAGGCACAAGCGCATCAGGGCGGTGGTGGACCGCACTTTCCCGCTGGAAGAGGCGGAGCAGGTGCACGAGCTGCTGCGGAAGAATGCGATCGCGGGGCGGGCGGCGCTGATCGTTGCGTAGGCATTAACCGCAGAGGCGCAGAGAGAGGCGGACGAAGATCAAAACCTGATCGAACCGCCATGACGCCAAGAGAATCTTGACTGGTCGTGGAGACGCGGAGGCGCGGAGTTCCATGCGGGCTGTCTTGTGGCTGATCATCGTGCAACTGTTCTGTGTCCCGGTTTCGTGGGCGCAGGGCGGGGCTGCTCCCGTCGTTTCGCGCGAGCACACCGTTTTTGTCGAAGTGCAGCCGCCTTATTCGTCCAACCGCATGGCGTTGCAGAAAATGCTGAAGGTGGAGGGGTATGAATCGTTCCCCGAAGGCGAGCGGGAACTGGCGCTGGTGCTGACCGAGGCGCAGATCGGCAGGCTGTTCCAGGGGAAAATCCGGATGCGCAAGGTTGAGGGGGGCGCCACGGCGGGAATGCGCGAGGTGCCGTATCTTGAGGGCGCCCGGATACCCGCGGGGTTCGAGAAGCTGATGCGGCGGGTGTACTTCGATCCGCAAAGATGAAAATGAACCGGCCTCACATGAAATGGCTCCTGTGCCTGGTCGCAGGCACGCTTTCCGTCTTCGCCTCTGCGCCGGGGCTGGCAGTGTCGTTTCCATGCGAGAAGGCGGCAACGAAGGTCGAGGTGCTGATTTGCAAGGACCCCCAGCTCTCGACTCTCGACGGGCATCTGGGCCAGTACTACGCAGCGGCGATCACGGCGCTCGGGGAGGGGGCGGGCTGCCTCAGGGAGAACCAGCGGTCATGGCTTCGAACCGTGCGCAACGCGTGCGGCGACACGGCTTGCCTGAAGCAGGCCTATCTTCACCGTTTGTCGGAACTCGATGCGTTGCAGCCCGGCGCCACGGCCATTCGCGCCTTTGAGCTGCCCAGGACGCCGAGCCTCGCATGGATCGTCCCGCCGGAGAAGGACAAGGTTGCAGCGCCTGCGCGGCCCAATTTGCGGGAACTGACCGTCAGGGGCAGGCTCGTCAACGACGTGGTGCAGGGTGACGGCTTTGTCGTTCAGGCCGGGGATGGACGAAAGCACGTCCTGCTGCCATTGATGTTCCTGGATGGAGCCAATCTCGACCGGCTGGCATCGCTGGCGAAGGACCCGGTCGCCCGGTTCGAAGTCCGGGGTTACGCCGAGGCTGATTCGGGGAAAACACCGCACTTCGCTTCGAGCCGATGCAGCTTCGTCTACCGCGTTGCGCAGTGACGCTTGGGTACACGCAGATAATTCTTGTTCTTTTTCCCGACCTCTCTGCGGTTTAATTATTTCTAGTTTCTCTTGGCGCGCTTGGCGGTTCAATTATTGCTCTTGTTTTCCTTCGCATCCCCCGCGTACCCCTCAAAGGGGTATTAAAAAGATCCTCTGCGGTGAGAGCTTATTGTTTCAGGTGCCGCGCGAAGAATTCCAGCGCGCGCCGGATCGAGTCCTCGCGCGCTTCGGGGTGCTCGCCCACCGTCGCGCCGCGGCCGCCGGACTGGTTGGGGTTGCGCACGTCGGCACGGTGGCGCACCGGGGAGTTGATGCTGTCGAAGCCGTGGTGCGCGCCGGGGTAGGTCACGATCTCCATCGGCGCGCCGATTGCCCTGGCGTTGTTCGTCATCTCCACGCAGGGCGCGGCGGGCGTCCAGTCGTCGGCCTCGCCGCTCAGGATCAGTAGCGGCGCGTACGGCTTGTATTGCGTCTTGGCGCGCGACAGCGTCCTGCACCCCGGGTAGAAGGCGACCGCGGACCGGAATCCGCGATACGGCTGCGTTTCGCGCATGCCCCACAGCGTGCCGCCGGCGCCGTTGGACCAGCCGATGAGCCCGATGCGGTCCTTCTGAACGAAAGGCTGGGCGGCGAGCCACTCGCGCGTGGCGTAGGCGTCCTCGGCGCGCTCGCGGCTCTCCAGGATCGGGCGCTTCTGCAGTTCGCAGATCGACCGGTAACCGCGGGGATTGAAGCTGTCGGTGAGCACGGCGACGTAGCCGTTCAGGGCGAAGATCTCGGCCCGGTATCGATAGGACGCGGTCGGGTAGCCGGAGCCGCTGAACATCCCGCTGCAGCCGTGCAGCATCACGACGGCGGGGAACGGCCCCGGCCCGGCCGGCTTGAACATGAGTCCGGAGAGTCGGACCGGCGCGCCCTGGAACTCTTTCAGTGCCGGGAACTCGACCCACGCTGTTTCGTGCGCGGTAGCCGCCGCTGCCGGCGCCTGCGCCAGCAGGAGCAGCGCGCCGAGCAGCGCGCGGCACATCACAACCCCAGCAGCGATTCCAGGTTGCGCCACAGGATTTTTTCCTTCTCGTCCGCCGTCAGCGTCTTCAGTCCCTGCACCCAGCCGGCGGGCGAGGGGTTCCACGGCACGAACGGCCAGTCGCTGCCGAGCACGACGCGGTCGGCGCCGACCTGGTCGAGCAGGAAGCGCAGCGCTTCCTCGCTGCCGGTGACGGTGTCGTAGTAAAGCTGCTTCTGGTAGGCGCTCGGCGGCCTGGGCGTGGTGCGCGACTCGGGGCGCCCGTGCCAGGCGCGGTCGAGCCGCCCCATCGCGTAGCAGGTCGGGCCGCCGCCGTGGGCGATGCAGATGCGGATGTTGGGGCACGCCTCCAGCACGCCGCCGCAGATCAGGATCGCGGCGACGATCGCGTCGTCGAGGATGACGCCGAGACTGTTGAACAGCCCGTGGCGCTTCGTGCGCTGCATCAGGAAATTGTTCTGCGGCTGCGGGTGGAAGAACAGCAGCGCGCCCATCTGTTCGGCCGCCTTGAACAGCGGCAGGAACTTCGGCTCGTCCCACTGCTCGCCGTTGACGTGCGTGTCGAGCGTCGCGCCTTTCAGCCCGAGCTTCGTCACCGAGCGTTCCAGCTCGTCGATCGCCGACTTCACGTCCTGGACGGGAAGGGTGGCAAGGCCGGCGAGTCGCTTCGGCTGCTGGCGCACGGTGGCGCCGATCTCGTCGTTGACGTTGCGAGCGAGGGCGAGGCCCTGCTTCGCGTCGAGGTGATAGCCGACGAGCGGCGTATGCAGCGACAGTACCTGCATGTCCACTTTCTGCTCGTCCATGTCCTTGATCCGCTCTTCCACACCGAAGCGGATCTTGGGCGTGGTGAAGTAGGTGGTCATACCACCGCCGACAACGCCGCCGTGACCTTGCCCGGGCGCGTGGCGGTAGCCGTGCCACTCCGCCTTCCCTTCGATGGCTTTCCACAGCGAGTCGGGGACGATGTGGGCGTGGATGTCGATGGCTCTCATGGGTGTCCTGTCGTTTACGTTCGATTCGCCGCGGCCTAGACCAGCGGGCCGGGGCGCTTGAGGTACTGGTCCCTGATCGCGTCGGCGGCCCAGCAGGCGAGGGTGCCGATGGTCTCGGTCGGGGGGTTGGAGGTGATCTGCGGGAAGCTGCTGCCGCCGATCACGAACACGTTCGACACGTCCCACGATTGCAGGTACTTGTTGACGGCGCTGGTCGCCGGGTCCGCGCCCATGACGGCGCCGCCGATGTTGTGGGTGCTCTGGTAG
Source organism: uncultured Streptomycetaceae bacterium (assembly GCA_964581835.1). Classification (GTDB taxonomy): domain Bacteria; phylum Pseudomonadota; class Gammaproteobacteria; order Burkholderiales; family SG8-41; genus SG8-41. The sequence continues at coordinate 4,684 of CAZOQY010000169.1, forward strand.
GGCACGATGTCGTAGCGGCCGTGCAGCCCCGTCGAGCCGATCTTCGCGGGCTTCATCGCGCGCGCGATTTCCTCGGTCTTCTTCAGGATCCACGCCGTGGCCTTGCGCTCGTTGTCCTGCCAGTCGAAGGTCATGCGCAGCAGCGGCAGGCCGTTGGCGTCCTTGTAGGTGGGGTCGAGGTCGAGGTAGTTCTGGCGGTAGCTCATGCAGTCGCCGCTCAGCCGGATCGACAGGTTGCGCTGGTAGTAGCGCGCCGCGGCGCGCTTCCACTCCGCGCCCCAGCGCGGCGTGCCCGGCGGCACCTGGACCGCTTTGATCGGCATCGCGCCCGGGCTCGACACCGCGATGTAGGCGCCGCCGATGAAGTCCAGGCCTGCATGGTCGAAGTTGTCGCCGTTGAATTCGTCGATCGAGGCGCCGCGCGAGCTGCCGCCCATGAACGGGTTGAACACCTTGTCCTCGAAGAACAGGTTGACGCGGCCGTGCGGCTGGTAGGAGTAGTTGCGGCCGACCACGCCTCGGTTGGCGACCGGGTCGTAGGGCTGACCGATGCCGGAGAGCAGCATCAGGCGCACGTTGTTGAAAGTGTAGGCCGCCAGGATCACCAGGTCGGCGGGTTGCTCGAACTCGCGGCCGCTTGCATCGGTGTAAGTGACGCCGGTCGCGCGCTTGCGGTCGGAGTCGAGGTTGACCTTGATGACGTTCGAGAGCGGGCGCAGCTCGAAGTTCGATTGCTTCAGCAGCGCCGGCAGCACCGTCGTCAGGGGATTCGCCTTCGCGCCCTGGGAACAGGCGTGGCCGTTGCAGAAGCCGCCGCGGATGCACTGGCCGAGCATCAGCTTGTACGGATTGACGTAGGCCTGCGTCTGCCCGGCGACGGGGTTCACGTACGGGTGATAACCCAGCTCGCGGCAGGCCTCGGAGAACAGCGTCTGGCTGTAATTCATGGGCGCTGCCGGGTTCGGGTACTCGCGCGAGCGGGGCCCTTCGAAGGGATTGCCGCCGGGCTGGATTTCGCCGTTGAGGTTGCCGGCCTTGCCGCCGACGCCGTAGAGGTGCTCGAACTGGTCGTAGTAGGGTTCCAGGTCCTCGTAGGTGACGCCCCAGTCCTGGACGGTGGAGTCGGCCGGCAGGTGCTGCTTGCCGTAGCGCGCCTCGGTCCGGCTGCGGGACTCGAAGTTCCACGGCAGCAGGCGTCGCGCGTGCGTGCCCCAGTGCAGCGCGGTGCCGCCGACGGCCTCGCCCGGCTTGAACGAGCCCATCTCGCGCATCGGCAGCGCGGTCTCGCGCGCGTCGTTGCGGAAGGTGATGGTCTCGCGCGAGAGGTCCTGGAAGATGTCGCTGAAGCGGTCGTAGCGCAGCTCGTCGAAGGTCGAGGGCGACGCGAAGTCGTGCTGCGGGTCGATCAGGCGCCCGCGCTCGAGCGCGACTACCCTGAGGCCCGCGTCGGCCAGCTCTTTTGCGAGGATGGAACCGACGACGCCGGTGCCGACCACCACGGCGTCGACCGGCTTCAGTTTCGTCGCGCTCATCGCGCTCCCCCTTTGCCGTCCTGCACGCGGGTGTGGACGGGCAATCCCTGGGCGTCGAGCTTCGCGCGGCCCTGCTGGATGTCGAGGATGCTGACCGGCTCGACGCGGTACTCGACGTTGTGCTGGTCGATGAGGTCGTTGTAGTTGGAAGCCGGCACGCCGGGGAAGCCGATCAGTCGCCAGCCCGCCTTGTCGCGGTTGCCGCCGTAGACCGGGTCGGCGAAGTAGCCTTCCATCGTGTTGCGGATCAGCAGCCCGAAGAAGAGCTTCGCGGACAGCGACGGAAGGGCGATTGCGCCGCTTTCCAGTCCCTTCAGCACCTCGTCCTGCTGCTGCGGGGAGAGGAACTCGAAGGCCTTCTGGTGCTGCCCGAGGCAATGCACGTTCACTTCGCGGATCGCGGCGCGGTAGATCTCGCGCGGCGTCAGGCGCGACTGGAAACCCTGTGTCGCGGTGCCTTCGGGCCAGGGGCCGCTGCGGTAGTGGCGGCCGTGCGAGCCCCAGACGCTGTCGAGTTGCCGGTCGATATAGCAGGTGACGCCGGCTTCTTTCGCGCCGGGGCCGAGGTCGTCCGCCGGGATCAGCCGCTCGACCGCCGCATCGAGGAACCGGATCTCGGGCTGCGTCAGGTAGCCGAACGTCCGCGCTTCGCTTGTCATGGTGCGCCGCTCTCCCTTGGAGTGACCGCGCGGCGCGCGGCCGTTCCACTTTCTGGACCTTGCGCGGGCGGTTCGATTATCGAGACGCGACAGCATAAGCGGGGCCGTCACCG
>CAZOQY010000170.1:0-6987 GCA_964581835.1 uncultured Streptomycetaceae bacterium
CGACCGAGCCGATCATGCGCATGGCGAGCTGGGTGCCCGACATTTCCATGCTGAATACCGCGACCGATTTCTTCAGCTCCAGCGCCGAATGCTCGACGATGTTCATGGCTAATGCGGTTTTTCCCATTGAGGGCCGCGCCGCGACGATGACCAGTTCCCCCGGCTGCAGCCCCGACGTCATGCGGTCGAGGTCGATGAAGCCGGTCGCCAGCCCGATGACGTCGTTCTTGTTCTCGCGGTTGTAGAGCATGTCGATGCGCTCGACCGTCTCGGTCAGCAGCGGATCGATCTTGACGAAGCCCTGCTTCGCCTTGGAGCCCGCCTCGGCGATCTGGAACACCTTGGATTCGGCCTCGTCCACCAGCCCCTTCGCGTCCCGGCCTTGCGGGCTGTAGGCGGAGTCGGCAATCTCGGTACCCACCGTCGCCAGGAGGCGCATGATGGAGCGCTCCCGCACGATCTCGGCGTAGCGGCGGATATTGGCGGCGCTCGGCGTGTTCAGCGCCAGCGAGCCGAGGTAGGACTGCCCGCCGATCTCGGCGAGCTTGCTGCTGCGCTCGAGGCTCTCGGCCACGGTCAGTGCGTCGGCCGGCTTGCCGTGCTCGATCAGCTGCCCGATGTGCTCGTAGATGAGGCGGTGGTCGGCCCGGTAGAAGTCCTGGGCGGTCACGAGGTCCGCCACCCGGTCCCAGGCCGTGTTGTCGAGCAGCAGGCCGCCCAAGACCGACTGCTCTGCTTCCACCGACTGGGGCGGCACCCGCGTAGCCTCGACCTGCGCATCCTTGACGATCGAGGTGAGTTGGGCTTGGGCCATGAGGCGCGGTATCGAATGTCTGCTGTCAGAGGTACGCGGCGGGCAACTGCGACCGAAGCATACGAAAAAAAATGGGCTGTCGCCAGCCCATTTTTTACTGCAAAAAATTTCTCTGTGTTATCAGGCGTTACTGTTCGCCCAGCACGGACACCGTGACGGTCACGATCACGTCGGCATGCAGCGCGATCTTGATCGGATGGTCGCCGACCTGCTTCAGGGGGCCTTCCGGCATGCGGATCGCCGCCTTCGGCACCTCGAAACCCTGCGTCTTCAGAGCGGACGAGATGTCCACGTTGGTGACCGAGCCGAACAGCTTGCCGTCGACGCCGGCCTTCTGCGTGATCTGGACCATGAGCCCGTCGAGCTTCGCGGCCTGGGCCTGCGCGCCGGCCAGCGCTTCCGACTGGGCCTTTTCCAGTTCGGCGCGGCGCTTCTCGAACTCCGCCAGGTTCTGGGCCGTGGCCCGCTTGGCCTTGCCGTTCGGGATCAGGTAGTTGCGGGCGAAGCCCTCCTTGACCTTGACGACGTCGCCGAGGGCGCCGAGGTTCACGATCTTTTCAAGCAATATCACTTGCATCGCCATGCTCCTTAATGCAGGTCCGTGTACGGCAGCAGCGCGAGGAAGCGCGCGCGCTGGATCGCCACGGAAAGCTGGCGCTGGTAGCGCGCCTTGGTCCCGGTGATGCGCGCCGGGATGATGCGGCCGTTCTCGTTGATGAATTCCTTGAGAATGCCGATGTCCTTGTAATCGATCTCCTTGGTGCCGTCGGCCGTGAAGCGGCAGAACTTCTTGCGGCGGAACAGCGCCCCGCGCCCGCCCTTGCCGTCGCGCCCCTTGCCCTTCGCGAACTTGCCCTTGCCTTTGCCCTTGCCGCGGCCTCGCGCTCCGCCGCCACCGCCGTAGCCCTGTCTCTGCATCGCCATGATCTATTCCTTTATCGCTCGTGCTTCGGTTACGTGCAATATCAGTTGCGTGCTCATCCGGTTCTTGCGGTTGAGGAAGCCGTTCAGCTTCACCGCCTGTCCTGGCTTCAGCCGGGACATCGCCACCGCCACCTCCGCCATCGCCACGCCGCCCATTTCGCACTCGACCTGGCGCTTCAGCCCGGCCTCGGTCTGGCGCGAGCGGTGCATCAGCTTGAAGCTCAATAGCGGGATGCCGGCGGGGGTGTAACGCAGCGGTTCGACCGTGGTCAGCTCGCCGCTCAACCCGACTTCGTTCGCCTCCACTCTTCTTAAGCCGCCGGGGCCGCAGCCGGGGCCGCCCGGGGCGCCTCTTCGGCAACCGGCGCCGCGGTCAGCGACCTCGATTTTTCTTCCTTCATCATCGGCGAGGGCGCCGTCACCGCGCTGCTCATCGAGACGATCAGGTGACGCAGCACCGCGTCGTTGAACTTGAAGGCGTGGTCGAGCTCGCCCAGCGTCTCGTTGTCGCACTCGACGTTCATCAGAACGTAGTGCGCCTTGTGGACTTTCTGGATCGGGTAGGTCAGCTGGCGCCGGCCCCAGTCTTCCAGACGGTGAACCTTGCCATTGCGCCCCGCGACCATCTGGCGGTAGCGATCGACCATGCCAGGGACCTGCTCGCTCTGGTCCGGATGGACGATGAAAACGATCTCGTAATGCCGCATCGGTACGTCTCCTTGTGGGTTAAGGACCCCGGTGGGGCCCCCAGCCTCCCGCCTTTCTGCCGCGGTGAGGCAAGGATTGAGTCCGCGTCAACGACCGCGAACGAAGGCCGGCATTATACCGAAGCCGGCTTGAAAATCAAAGGGTTCGACATGCCCGCCAGGAGCAGTTCCCGGCACGGGATGAAACGGCTAGAAAGCGATGGCGAGCGAGCCGGTCAGGCGCTGGCTGTCGTTGTCGCGGTTGGTGGTCTCCTGCAGTATCTGCGCCAGGTCGAAGCGCAGGCTCACCATCTTCCCGTAGGTCATGCGCAGCCCCACGCCGACGCTGGCGATGGAATCCTTGCGCTGCTCGCCGGGCAACGGGTTGTTGCGGGCGATCGTGCCGGTATCCCAGAAGCCGAGCACGCGCGCCTTGTAGCTGTCCGGCAGCCCGAAACGGCGCGCCAGGTCCGGGGTATAGACCTCGATCTGGGTGTTGTAGCCGCGGTCGTTGGAAACTTCGCGCAGCGCGTAGCCTCGCACCGAATCCGGGCCGCCCACGCCGTACTGCTCGCCCGAAACCAGCGAGTCCCGGGTGTACTGGGCGTTGAATCCCAGGCGGAACTGCCACTCGTTCTGGAACTGGCGGGTGTAATTCAGACCGTAACGAAAAAGGGTGTAGTTCTCCGTGGCGCCGGGGCGCGAGCGTTCGAAATCGTCGGCCTGGCCATCGTTGCCGCCCGAAATATTGGTCGCCACACCGCCGTAGAACGACATTTCCGCCGCCGTCATGCGCTTCAGGCCGTTGTAGGTCACGCTTATCGGGTGCACGGTGATATCGGGCACGATCTGCTGCCCCGCCAGCAACACCTCGTTCCGGTACGCGCGATAGTCGAGACCGAAAGAAACCTTCTGCTCGATTTCCCGCCATTTCGGCAGGAAGTAATTCCAGCGCGCGGCGAGAATCGTGCCACTGCCGGCGACGTTGAACAGCCCCTGCACTACGCCCGAGTTGACGTCCGAGTAGCCGGCGATGAGGTCAAGGGAGCTGTTGAGATCGTAGAACGGAATGCGGTAGCCCAGGCCGTAGATGCTGACGTCGTCCAGGTTCGTGGGCGAGGTAATGTAAGTCGCGGTCAGCGTGTGATCGCGGTTGAACAGGTTCGTATGCTGGTAACCGAAGCCCGCCCGGAGATAGCCGGTATCGCCGGTGCCGGTGTTGTCCAGGGTGAAGAAGGTGCGCCACGGCTTGTCGTCGGTAATCTTGATCGCGACGTCCACCGTGTCCTCGGACGCCCCCGAGCGCAGCAGCACGTTGGTCTGCTTGATCCCGTGCTCGGCCGTGATCTGCAGGTTGCGCGCCATCTCCCTGGAATTCGGGGTTACCCCCTCCTTCACCGTGGGCAGGCTGTGACGGATGTTTTCGGCATTGAAGTGGGTGTTGCCCTCGATCACCACCTTGCCGACGCGCGGTTGCAGCACCCGGAACTGCACCACGCCGCGCGTGATGTCCTGCTCGGGCAGCAGGACCTGCGCCACGCCGTAGCCGCGGTTGCGGTAGGCCTGCTCCAGCGCCTCCAGCGCGCGCTGGATGTCGGCGAAATCCTTGTTCTTGCCGGTATAAGCCGCGAGCAGCCGGTTGACTTCCTCGGCGGGCAACAGCGTGTTGCCGACGACCTCGAAGCGGCTGATGTCGAAGCGCGGCGCCGGAATGACTTCCTGCTGCCCTTGCGCGCGCGATTGGCCAGCATGAAACGCGAGCGCCACAAAAGCCAGCAACATCGCGCCCGTCAACCTCAGTATCCCCGTCCGTATTTCCGTCCCTGTGTTCATGTCTGCCAGTGCCTGTTCTTGAGGTCTTTTCTCGAAAACCGGAGCTACTCTATGATTCTACTGTCTTTTTATTGTTTTTGTCCAGCCACTCTCCGCCTCGCTGGCCCGGGCCAAATGAAACGGCCCGCGACACTCCGAAGAGTATCACGGGCCACGGAAAAAAATCGAATGGTTTAAACGATCTGGCGGTGTCGCGCTACTTGCAGACCGGCAGCTCCTTCTTCTCCTTGCCGTCCGAAACAGGCCCGGTGTCGGCGTTGTTGGTCTCCGGCTCCTTGTCCTGCTCGTTGGTCGAGGAAATGACCTGGTCGACACCCTGCTGCACCGGCGGCGGCAGCTCGGCACCGCCGTAGGTGACCTTCAGGCTCTCGCCCAGCACGGCTGGCGACCCGTTCGCGAAGAAGCCCGTACTGCCGTCGGAAATAGCTCCTTCGACGCCGTTCACGAAATAGCCACCGGCGCCCAGTGTCGGGAAGAACAACGTGATCGTTAGCGGAGAACCGGCGTGTATCTGGGCGGTTCCGCCACCGGTGCCGTTGCTGATGTTCACGAAACCGGCCACCGTGCCGACGGTCAGGTCCACATCGGTGCCCGCCAGGATCGCGCTGGCCCCGCTGTCGCTGGCAATCACGTTAAGGTTGCCCGACGTGGTCACCTTCATCAGGTTGTTCGCGGATGCCACGCTCGATCCCGGACTCGTGGTAAAACCGACGAACACGTTGTTGCCGCTCAGCGTGACGTTGTTGCCGCTGACGAGCGCGTTGCTGATGCCCAGATCGCCGGCGCCCGCGCCGAGAACGAGATTGCTGCCGGACTGGATGCTCGTGTTCTCGACAAGCATGCCGTTGTTCGCAAGCAGCGCCAGGTCGCCGGACGTGAATATGGAGGTATTGAACAACATCGTGCCCGTCGTGCCCACGGCGTTCGCGCCGGAACCAGAGTTCATCAGCGTCGACAAAACGAGATTGCCGGAATTGAGGACGCCGACCTCGCCGCCGTAAGCCACGACTCCCAGGCTGGTAACGCCGGTTTCGAGCGGGTCCGCGAGAGAGCCCACGCCGCCGCTGCCGTACAGGAACGCGGATGGAGCAATCACGTTGCCGCCGGCGTTGCCGTCCACGATCTTGCCGCTCTGGCTCATGACCACGACGTTGTCGATGCTCGACAAGGCGCCCAGCTTGATGTCCCCGCTGGCCACGGCAGTCACGCCGCTGCCGGTTCCGCCTTCCGCCAGCGTCTTGCCCGAGGCGCTGATCGTGCTCCCGCTCGTGTCGAGCGTCCCGCCGGTCGTGATTATCTCCACGAAACCGGGGCCTCCGCTCGCGCCGGTCGTGTTGTTGGCGGCGAGCGTGCTGTTGATCACCGCGACGTTCTGAGTCCCAGCGATCACGATCGAGCCCTCATCCAACGCGGTAGCCGCGTTCGCGGTCAGGGTGCTTCCGGAAATAGTGGCGTTGCTTGCCGTCACGTCCAGCATCGCCGCCCCGCTCCCGCCCAAACTGCCGTTCGCGGCCAGATTGCTGTTGGTGACGGTGGCATTGCCGAGGGCGGAGATGAAAATGCTGCCTTCCGCGCCGTCGGCACGGACGTTGCTATTGGTGACATTGATATTCGAAGCGCCGTCGACTATCGAAACCAAACCGATGCCTCCCGAGTTCAGGCCGCTGCCGGCGATCGCCCGCACCGCGCTATCGGTGACGTTGAGAGTAAAAGCACTATTCGAGAAGAGGTTGACGGTCGCCCAGCCGCCATTCGACGTGCTGCCGGCTCCGCCCAGGGCCTCGACGAGGCTGCCGCCGATGACGTTGAGCGTGCCGGTGCCCGAAAAAATGTTGACCGATGCCTGCCCGCCGTCCGTTCCGCTGCCGCCCAGCGCGCGCAGGGTGCTCCCGGCAATATTGACGCCATTGCTCGCGTTGACCTGCACCATGCCCATCCTGCCGCCGTAGGATGCGCTCGACGACCCGCCCGCCGCCTGCACGGTGCTGTTCGTGATGGAGACCGTATTCGCGGAGAGATTGACATTGGAGCCGCTGAGGAAGCCGAACGTCCCGTCACCGGCCGAGTTGGCGGCCAACGTCGAGTTGGTGATGCTGATGGCGCCGCCGTAGAAAGCGTTCGCGCTGACGAATGCGCCCTCGCCGCCGTCGGCGGTCGCGATGACCGCGGCGTTATTGATGTTGATGTTGCCGCCGTAGCTGCCAAAATGGTTTAGCTGGATGCTGCTCGGGGCGGCCCCGCCGCCGCTCACGGTGGCGGTGATGTCGCTGGCGACGTTCAGGTCCGCGACACCGCTGGCGCCCGAAATGACCAGGTTCACCGAGGTTGAACCCCCCGGAGAAGTCACGGTGATGCCAGAAAGTCCGCCTGTCGTGCCGACGGTGAACGTCTTGTTGTTCGTGAAATTGAAGCCCTGGACCGAGCTGCCGCTCAGGACGTTGACCGAGTTGGCGTACAGGTCGAAGTTCGCGCTGGTGCCGAGGCTGTCGATGCGCAGGCCGTTGGCGGTGATCGATCCGCCGTAGCTGCAGCAAATCTGGTGCGCGTGGCCGCCGGCGATCAGCTTCACGTCACCCAGCGTCGAGATCGGCGCCATGACCTGGATGTCTCCGCCGCCGCCGGGGATGACCACGTTGCTTCCGGTCGCGCCGTTCCAGCCGGCGTACAGGTTGATGTCGCCGGTCCCGCCGTTGCTCAACGGGGCACTGACGAATATGTCCCCGTGCGCCC
>CAZOQY010000171.1:0-6966 GCA_964581835.1 uncultured Streptomycetaceae bacterium
TGCCCGAGCACGAGCGCAAGAACACCGCGTACCACGAGTCCGGCCACGCCGTCGTGGCCAAGTCGCTGACCCGGGTCGATCCTGTGCACAAGGTGACCATCATCCCGCGCGGCCGCGCGCTGGGCGTCACCATGCAGCTGCCGCAGGAGGACCGCTACAGCATGGACCGCGAGCAGATCCTGCAGAACATCGCGGTGCTGTTCGGCGGGCGCATCGCCGAGGAAGTCTTCATGGGGCAGATGACCACGGGCGCTTCCAACGACTTCGAGCGCGCCACCGATCTCGCGCGCAGCATGGTGACGCGCTGGGGCATGAGCGCCGAGCTGGGCACCATGGTCTACGGCGAGAACGAGGGCGAGGTCTTCCTCGGCCGCTCGGTGACGATGCACAAGAACGTGTCCGAGACCACCATGCAGAAGGTGGACGCCGAGATCCGCCGCATCATCGACCAGCAGTACGCGCTGGCGCGGAAAATCCTCGAGGACAACCGGGAAAAGGTCGAGGTCATGGCGAAGGCGCTGCTCGAGTGGGAGACGCTCGACGCCGACCAGATCAACGACATCATGGAAGGACGCGCCCCGCGCCCGCCCAAGCCGCCGCAGTCGTCCACCCAGCCCCGGGATCCGGGCTCGCACCCGACGGCCACGGCGCCGGCCGCTCCGCCGCAAAGCGCCTAGCGGCCGGGTGAGGCGTGAAGGGCGAGGGGTGAGGAGACGCTCCTCGCCCTTGGCTTTTTAACCTCCCCCTTGCGCCTCACTCCTCACATGATTCTCGATTGCGGCCGCTTCAAGCTCTCGCTTGAACGGCCGCTGATCATGGGGGTGGTGAACGTCACGCCCGATTCGTTTTCCGATGGCGGACTTCATGCCGATGCGAGGCGGGCGGTGGCGCACGCGCGCCGGCTGGTCGAAGAGGGCGCGGACATCCTCGACGTCGGCGGCGAGTCGACGCGGCCGGGGGCGGCGCCGGTTTCGCTCGAAGAGGAGCGGCGACGGGTGCTGCCGGTGCTCGAAGCCCTCGCCGGCGGCGGGGTTCCCGTTTCGGTCGATACCCGCAAGCCCGGATTGATGCGCGAGGCGATCGCGGCCGGGGCGGCGATGGTGAACGACGTGACCGCCCTGTCGGGCGCTGGCGCGCTGGAGGCGGTCGCGAAGACGCCGGTAGCCGTGTGCCTCATGCACATGCAGGGCGATCCCGGCACCATGCAGTCCAATCCCGTCTACCAGGACGTGGTGCGCGAGGTGCGCGATTACCTGTCCGGGCGCGTTGTGGCGGCGGTTGCCGCCGGCATTGCCCGCGACCGCATCGTCGTGGACCCGGGCTTCGGCTTCGGCAAGACGCTGGAGCACAACCTCGCCCTGCTGTCCTCGTTGCGCGAGTTGCGGCTGCCGGGCGTCGCGCTGCTGGCAGGCCTGTCGCGCAAGGCCATGCTGGGCAAGCTGACGGGCCGCGAGCCGAAGGACCGGGTCCACGCGAGCGTCGCGGCGGCGCTTGCCGCGGTGCAGAACGGCGCCCACATCGTGCGGGTGCACGACGTTGCCGCCACGCGCGATGCGCTCGCGGTGTGGAACGCCGTAAAAAACCGGAATTAACCGCCAAGACGCCAAGACCGCCAAGAAAACAATCTATAATAAAAACAAAAAGTAGTGAAAGAAATTCCCGGACGAATAACGAATTGGACACAGACTGTCGTTCTGTTGGTTCTCTTGGCGTCTTGGCGGTTCAATTAAGGTTTTATGAGCAGGAAATACTTCGGTACTGACGGTGTGCGCGGCAAGGTCGGCGTCGAGCCGATCACGCCGGACTTCGTGATGCGACTGGGTTACGCCGCGGGCAAGGTGCTGGCCGGAGTCCGGCGCAAGGGTCTCGAGCGGCCCGCCGTGCTGATCGGCAAGGACACCCGCGTTTCCGGCTACATGCTCGAGTCGGCGCTGGAAGCGGGGCTGTCGGCGGCCGGCGTCGACGTGCTGCTGGTGGGGCCGATGCCCACGCCAGCGGTCGCCTACCTGACCCGGGCGCTGCGCCTGTCCGCCGGCATCGTGATCAGCGCTTCGCACAACCCGTACGACGACAACGGCATCAAGTTTTTTTCGGGCGACGGCGCCAAGCTGCCCGACGCGACCGAAACCGCGATCGAGCGCGAACTCGCGCGGCCGCTGAAGTGCGCGGCCTCGAGCCGCCTCGGCAAGGCGCGCCGCATAGACGACGCGGCGGGCCGCTACATCGAGTTCTGCAAGACCACGTTCCCGACGAGCCTGCACCTGCGCGGCATGCGCATCGTGGTGGACTGCGCCCACGGCGCGGCCTACCATATCGCGCCGCACGTGTTCCACGAGCTCGGCGCCGATGTCGAGACGGTGGGGGTCAACCCGGACGGCTTCAACATCAACGATCTCGTCGGCGCCACTTCGCCGCACGCGCTGCAGACGGCGGTGAAGCGTCACAAGGCCGATCTCGGCATCGCGCTCGACGGCGACGGCGACCGCCTGGTCATGGCGGACGCCGCCGGCAATCTCTACGACGGCGACCAGCTGCTCTACGTCATCGCGCGCCACCGCCGGCAGAAGGGCGAACTGGCCGGCGGCGTGGCCGGCACCCTGATGACCAACCTGGCGCTGGAGCATGCGTTCTCCCGGTTGAAGATTCCGTTCGCGCGCGCGAAGGTCGGCGACCGTTACGTGCTGGAGTTGCTGCTGAAGCGTGGCTGGCAACTGGGCGGGGAAAATTCCGGTCACATCGTCTGTCTCGACAAGCACACCACCGGCGACGGCATCGTCTCGGCGCTGCAGGTGCTGCGCGCGCTGGTGGAGCAGGGCATGACGCTCCAGAAAGCCGCGGGGGCGCTTGCGCTCTATCCGCAAGTGCTGGTGAACGTTCCCGTCAGGAGTCCCGCCGGGCCGATGGCGGCTGCTGCGGTCAAGCGCGCCGTCAGGGAAGCCGAGGCCGGACTCGCCGGCGGCGGGCGCGTGCTGTTGCGCCCTTCCGGAACCGAACCGCTGATCCGCGTCATGGTGGAAGGCCGCGACGGCGGCAAGGTCCGCCACTGGGCGAACCATATCGCCGCCGCCGTGCGCAAGGCCAGTTGAACGCCGCTCGATGAGCAGCGCACCGTCCGGACACGGCACGACTGCCGGTCGTTTGGTCGCCATCGTCTGCACCGCCCAGGTATTTGTCCAGATCGGCGCCTACTTCTGGCCGGCGCTGCTGCCCGGCCTGGTCGGGCGCTGGGCGCTGACCTACACCGAGGCCGGCTGGATCACCGCCGTTTTCTACGGCGCCTACATGGTATCGGTGCCGGTGCTGGTCACGCTCACGGACCGGGTCGACCCGCGCCGGGTCTATCTGTTCGGCGTCGGGCTGACGATCGCAGGGCACCTGTATTTCGGGCTTGCCGCCGACGGATTCTGGTCGGCAATGGCGGGGCGCGCGCTCGCCGGCATCGGCTGGGCCGGTACCTACATGACGGGCCTCAAGCTGCTCGCCGACCGGGTCGATGACCGGATGATGTCGCGTGCCGTGGCGGCCCACGCCGCGGGCATAGGCGTTGCAGGCGCGCTCTCGTTCGCTACGGGAGATGTCATCGCGCAGCTTGCCGGCTGGCAGGCCGCTTTCCTTGCCGCCGGCATGAGCGCGGCGGTCGCGTGGGGCATGGTTGCGCTCTCGGTTCCGGCGCGCCAGGTTGCGCCCGCACCGGCATCGGACGGCGGAATGCTGTTCGACTTCCGGCCGGTGTTCCGCAACCGCTCCGCCATGGCGTATGCCATCGCGTACTGCGTCCACACGCTCGAGATGAATGCCTTGAGGGGATGGGCCGTGGCGTTCCTCGCGTACGTCGCGGCAAGCACCGGCACGACGGGCTCCCTGGTCTCGCCGACGCTGGTTGCGACCGGCCTCGCCCTGCTCGGCACCGCGGCCAGCATCGCCGGCAACGAGGCCGCCATCCGGCTCGGCCGCCGCAGGCTCGTTCACGCCGCGATGATGGGGTCCATCGCGATCGCGGCGGCGCTCGCCTTCGCCGGCACGTCGTCGTACGCGCTGGCCGTGATCCTGCTGATGCTGTACGGCGTGGTCATCTGGCTGGATTCGTCCTCGCTCACGGCCGGCGCGGCGGGCACGGCGGAACCTTCTCGCCGCGGGGCGACCCTTGCCGTTCATTCGACGCTGGGTTACGCCGGCGGTTTTATCGGCCCGCTCGCGATCGGGTGGGTGCTGGACCGGGCGGGCGGCATGTCGCCCGCCGGCTGGGCGGCCGCATTTCTGATGGTGGCATTCCTGATGCTGCTCGCCCTGGTTATTTTCCGGTTCATGCGCCCGCGCGAGCTGGAAGGCGACCGCGGTTCGGTGCCGGGCGCGAAATAGAAGCTTGTATATAGGTGTTCAAGAGGGGGTTGACCGGTGCTTTATATTTCCATATTATTGGAAACATGAAAACATTAGATGTCGTAAAGGCATTCGGCGCACTGGCGCAGGAAACGCGGCTCGGCATCTACCGCCTGCTGGTCACTGCCGGGCCGGAAGGTCTTGCAGCAGGGGCGATCGGGGAGAAGCTGGCTCTGCCCCCCGCGACACTTTCGTTTCACCTGAAGGAACTGAGCCTTGCCGGGCTCGCGCGTTCGCGCCAGGAAGGGCGTTTCGTCATCTACAGCGCGAATTTCGACACGATGATCGGCCTGGTGTCGTTCCTCACTGAAAACTGCTGCGGCGGCAAGTCCTGTGTGCCGGCTTGCCAGCCTGCGTCAACCGCGAAAAGGAGAAAAGCCGCATGAAACGCTTTCACGTGCACATGGCAGTTGAAGATATCGAGCAGAACATAAGGTTTTATTCCGCCCTGTTCGGCACCGCCCCGACGGTGTCGAAGCCTGATTACGCGAAGTGGATGCTGGAGGACCCGCGCGTCAACTTCGCGATCTCGAAGCGGGGCGCGAAGTCCGGTCTCGACCACGTCGGCATCCAGGCCGAGAACGAGGCCGAGCTGGAGGATGTCCACAGCCGCCTCGCGCGCGCCGACCAGGAGATGCTCAGACAGGAGCAGGCCAGCTGCTGCTACGCGAAATCAAACAAGTACTGGGTGCAGGATCCCCAGGGCATCGCGTGGGAGACCTTCCATACTCTGGGCGAAGTCCCGGTTTTCGGCGACGACGCGCTGGCCGCACAATCGGCGAAGCTGGGCATCAAGGCCGCCTGCTGCTCGCCGGCTTGAGGGAAAGCAATGTCGGAAAAAACCTACAACGTATTGTTCCTGTGCACCGGCAACTCGGCGCGCAGCATCATGGCCGAGGCGCTGCTGAATGCCATGGGAGGCGGCCGTTTCAGGGCTTACAGCGCGGGCAGCTACCCCAAGGGGGAGGTGCATCCGCTGGCGAAGGAGCTGGTGCAGAAGAACCGGCTGCCGGTGGACGTCCTGCGCAGCAAGAGCTGGGACGAATTCGCGAAGCCCGGCGCGCCGCAACTCGATTTTGTCTTCACGGTGTGCGACAACGCGGCGGGCGAGGTGTGCCCGATATGGCCGGGGCAACCGATGACCGCCCATTGGGGCATTCCGGATCCGGCAGCGGTGACGGGGTCGGAAGAAGTACGGCGCAAGGCGTTCTTCACCGCCTACAGCCAGCTCTCCAACCGGCTGTCGATATTCGTCAACCTGTCTCTAAATAATCTCGATCGTCTTGCTCTCAAGAAGAAGCTCGACGAGATCGGGAAAATCGGAACCGAAGTGCCGCAGGCATGACGGCGGTTGCGACGGGTTCCCCGGCGCCGGCGGAGGGCATCGGATTTTTTGAGCGCTGGCTGACGCTGTGGGTGGCGCTCTGCATCGTGGTGGGCATCCTGATCGGCCAGGCTTTCCCGGCACCGTTCCGGTTTCTCGGCGGCCTGGAGTTCGCCCGGGTCAATCTCCCGGTTGGGGTTTTGATCTGGGTGATGATCGTGCCGATGCTGCTACGCATCGACTTCGGCGCGCTGAGCCAGGTGAAGTCGCATTGGCGCGGCATTTCCGTCACCCTCTTCATTAATTGGGCGGTCAAGCCGTTCTCCATGGCGCTGCTGGCGTGGCTATTTATCCGCCACCTGTTCGCACCGCTGCTGCCGGCCGACCAGATCGACAGCTACATTGCCGGCCTGATCCTGCTCGCCGCCGCGCCGTGCACGGCGATGGTTTTCGTCTGGAGCCGGCTGACCGGCGGCGATCCGTATTTCACGCTGTCGCAGGTCGCGCTGAACGACGTCATCATGGTTTTTGCGTTCGCGCCGATCGTGGCTCTGCTGCTCGGCGTCGCGTCCATCTCCGTGCCGTGGGAAACGCTGTTGACGTCGGTCGTGCTCTACATCGTTATCCCGCTGGCGCTAGCCCAGTTCTGGCGCCGGTGGTTGCTGGCGCGCGGACAGGCGGCCTTGGAAGCGATGATGGCGCGCATCCAGCCATGGTCGGTCGGGGCATTGCTGCTCACCCTGGTGTTGCTGTTCGCTTTCCAGGGCGATGCCATCATCCGGCAGCCGTTGATCATTGCCCTGCTCGCCGTGCCGATCCTGATCCAGGTGCTGTTCAACTCGGGGCTGGCTTACTGGCTTAACCGCAGGCTGGGGGAGAAGCACAGCGTGGCCTGTCCTTCGGCGCTAATCGGCGCGTCCAATTTTTTCGAGCTGGCTGTCGCGGCGGCGATCAGCCTGTTCGGGTTCGAGTCGGGCGCCGCGCTGGCGACCGTGGTCGGTGTCCTGATCGAGGTCCCGGTCATGCTGTTGGTGGTGAGAATCGTCAACACCAGCAAGCCCTGGTACGAGGTCGATCCTGCTGTCATGAATGTCACGAAGCTGTAACACGGCACCGGTAGCATGCCCCCTGTTGCATTGACACATGACTGTGATGACAGGAGAAAATATGATTAAAATCAATGAATTCAGAATGTTGGGTATTGCTGCCGCGTTTGCGGCAGCCTTCGGCGGCACCTCGGCGGTCGCCCAGGCGCAGACGGT